>JAKQBU010000111.1 GCA_029573975.1 Planctomycetota bacterium | reverse complement strand
TAATTATCTGGTATATATAACATTACAATCCTTGTTGCATTTCCACATCACAACCTGGCTTTTGCGTTAAATCCGTGTTATCAGCTATTTACAAAAAATCTCCATTTGCTGCTTATAATGATTATTCAACCTTTATCAATTATATGATATAAATCCTAAAAGGAGAAATAGATTCGGATATTTTTTTCTTTTTTTCCAATAATTGACAATCACCCCAAATCTCGAATACAGTATCGCCATGACCAATTTTCTGGACAAAATACTAGCCGTTAAGAAAAACGAAGTCGCTGCCGCTCAGAAATCTGTCCCTCTGGACGTCTTAAAACAGAAAATTCAGGATTTGCCCAAATGCCGCAATTTTTACCAGGCCATCAACAAATCCCATCCGCGCGGCATCAATGTAATTGCCGAAATCAAGCGGGCCTCTCCCTCCGCCGGCCTGATCCGCAAAGATTTTGACCCCGTTGCCCTGGCCCAAACTTATGAATCAGCCGGCGCCGACGCCCTTAGCATCCTTACCGATGAATCCTTCTTTCAGGGCCATTTGTCCTATCTTACGCAGGTTAAAGAAGTTACTTCTCTGCCCATCCTGCGTAAAGACTTCATCATCGATCCCTACCAGATCTACGAAGCCCGCGCCGCCGGCGCCGATGCCGTCCTGCTCATCGCCGAAGCCCTGACTCCAGCCTTACTTATGGACCTGCTCATCTTGGCCCATTCCCTGACCCTCACCGTCCTGCTGGAAGTGCATGACCTCGATTCCCTGCTCCAGGTCCGCAGCCTGGCCGGTTTCCCGCAGAACAACTACACCCTGCTCGGTATCAACAACCGCAATCTCAAAACCATGCAAACCGATCTCAATACCTCCCTGCGCCTCCGCGAATTCGTCGAAAACAATATCCCCTTGATCAGCGAAAGCGGCATCCAGGAACCGGCCCATGTCCAGCGTTTGATTCAGGCCGGTTTCCAGGGCATATTAATCGGTGAAACCCTAATGAGAAGCCCCGATATCTCCGCAAAATTTGCCGAACTTTTCGCCTCCCCCTAAGATTGGAATTCTTATGACAAAAAACCTTTGTACGATTTCTTTGCGTTTATGCCCGATCTTCCTTTTACTCTCCAGCCTCCCCGCATGGGCTGAAAATCCCGCCGTCGATCAGGCTATGGCCGGCATCCAGGCCGCCATCCCCACCGCTCAGGCCGACCGCCTGCGGCCGGTTTTCCATTTCCGCCCTCCCGCCCAGTGGATGAACGATATCAACGGCCCCATATACTACAAGGGTTTTTATCATATCTTCTATCAGCATAATCCCTATGGCGACCAGTGGGGAAACATGCACTGGGGGCACGCCCGCAGCCGGGACCTGGTATCCTGGGAACATCTCCCTGTTGCTCTCTGGCCATCCAAAGAAAAAGGGGAAGAAGCCTGTTTTTCCGGCTGTTCCGTCATCAATCCTGCCGGTGAACCCATGCTTTTCTATACCAGCATCGGCCATGCCAATGCCCAGCAATGGGTAGCGCTGCCGGCCGATGAAAACTGGCTCACCTGGAAAAAACACCCCGATAATCCCATTCTCACCGACGCCCTTCATAGCCCCCTCAGCATCCCGGGCTGGCGGGATCCATTCATCTTTACCCATGATAATCAATTTTATATGGTAGTCGGCGGCGGCGCCCCCAAAGTCCTGCTTTACCAGGCTGAAAACGAAAAACTCACCCAATGGAAATACCGGGGCATTCTGTTTGAACATCCCGATCCAAAAATCACTTACAACGAATGTCCAGCATTTTTCTCTCTGGGAAAAAAATGGATACTCATCATCTCCCACGACGCCATTGCCGAATATTTTATCGGCCGGTTCGATCCGGAAGAAGGCAAATTCCTCCCGGAAAAACAAGGCTTGATCAACTACGGCAAAAATTTCTATGCCCCCACCTGTATGCAGGATAAAAATGGATCATGGATTCTTCTGGGCTGGTGGCTTGGCTACGACGAAAGCCGCGGCGGCTGGCCCCAGAATAAAGGCTGGAACGGCTGCATGACCCTGCCTCGCATCCTCACCCTCGCGCCGGACCACACCCTCCAGCAGCAGCCTATACCCCAGCTCCAATCCCTGCGAAACCGGCATCTCCAATTCAACGAAACAGAGATAGACAATCGCCAGCAGGTTTTTGATCTGGGAGACCTCCCCCCCGACACCCTGGAAATCCTTGCCCGCTTCCAGCTAAACCCCCAGGACCGGTTTACTCTGGACCTCTTCCATTCTGCCGATGGAACACGAACTATACCAATAACTTATGAAAAAGATGAACTTAATATCGATGGCGTCAAAATCCCCTTGCCTCTCCCGAACGACGGGCAATTATGCACCCTTCACATCTTCCGCGACAAATCCGTTCTGGAAATATTTGTAAATCAACAGCTTTGCATCGCCCGGGTCATATCTCCACCAGATGAAGACCGCGGCCTGGCTTTTTCCGCCCGGGACGGTAAAATCCTGCTGAAATCCCTGGACCTCTGGCAAATCAATTCCATCTGGCCATAGCCGAAAAACCCGTATCTGCCTCAGGATAATCCCCCCATGCACCATGCTGATTCAGGGGCGCGGGTGATATTTTTTGTGAATGCTGCGAAGATGTTCCTGGTCCACGTGGGTGTAAATCTGGGTGGTAGTAACATCCGCATGTCCGAGCATTTCCTGCACGCTGCGCAGGTCGGCGCCGCCCTGGAGCAGATGGGATCCAAAACAATGACGAAGGGTATGGGGGCTGATTTTCCCAATTAGGCCGGCCGTACGGGCGGAACGTTTGACAATCCGCCAGACTTCGATGCGGCTGAGCGGCTGGCCGGTACGGGAGAGAAAAACCGTATTATGCGTTTTATTGCCCAATAGAACAGGACGTAATTCCTGCAAATATCGAATAAGCAGTTCCTGAGCCAGCTTATGAACGGGGATAATCCTCTCCTTGTTTCCTTTGCCGAAACAGCGGATATACCCGATCTGAAAATTGATATCTTTTAACTCGATACCGGCAATTTCCGAGGCCCGCATGCCGGTGGCATAAAGCAGCTCCAGCAGCGTTCGGTTCCGCAAATAAAGCGGATCTTTTTCATCCTGAGCAGTAATCAGCTCGACGGTTCGCTGGCGGCTCAACACGTTGGGCAGTCGTTTCCATAATTTAGGCGATTCAAGTACAGAGCATAAATCCTCTTTTAGCAGGCCGCTGAGCTGGTGAAAACGGAGAAACATCTTCACCGCCACCATATGACGGGCAATGCTGCTGGAGGCCAACTTGGCGGAAAAAAGGGAATGGGCATAGTCCTGAAGGTCTTTGGCCGTAACTTTTTGAACATCATTTAGAGAAACGGTCTGACAATAACCCCCGAATCGAACCAAATCCCGCCGATAAGCCAGAATGGTATTTTCCGCCAGGCCGCACTCCACCGACAAATAATTCAGAAAAGAGCCGATCTGAGAGAAAGGCCAGGTTGTTTCTGTCATTATCGCTTGCGGCATTTTTCGGTTCCACCGAATGGGAAATAATAAATCCCTAGAAAAACTCTCGTTCCGACCTGCCCGCTCCCACCCCTGCCAAACGGGATTCTCTTCGGCTCAGCAGCAGATAGACCGGGCAGAACATAAAGTTATCCATACACAGCTCATAAGCGTCCTCCAGACGCTGCATATTCAACCGTTCGCTGCATTGCGGCCGATCCTGATTGACGAAAGGACAATCCATATACACCATACCTCCAATACAGAAAAACCCGAAGCCATAATCGGGCATCCAATCTTATTATCGGTTAATCGCTCTAGATTTGTGTAAATATCGAAGAGAATGATTGGGACAGGGCTGTGTCTATAGTAACGTAACCTGTTTTATATTAGAATCTTACATCCTATCTGGGCAGTCTGTCTCTGCGGCCAGATCCGTTGGCCCCTGCGATGATTTTTGCCTCCGCAGAAGCCTTAAACCTTCCTCGATGGGAATCCCGAAATTGGTGCCGGGGAAACCTTTCAACAGGGCGGTATTAATGGCCACCACCTTGCCGTCGCTGCCGAATACGGGAGCACCCGAACCGCCGATAGCAGTCTGGGCATCATAAATAATTTTTCCCCCGCTGACACGCCCGCACATTCCGCGTGTGGCAACGGGCTGAATTAGATTTCGCCGGGCCAAATCACAGGCCATTTGATCAAAACTGAGATTCTCACTGCCGAAGATATCCGCCAGGTCCTGCTCACTCAAACGGGCCAGCAGCACATCAAAACCGGTGGGATACCCCAAAACCAGCACGGTTTCCCCAACTTGCAACTGGTCGGGATTTTCCTGGCAGAGCAGTGGCTGAATATCCAGGCCGGACACATTGGCATAGAGCAGAGCGACATCCTCGGTATCCGAATGGTCAATTATCTCGGCCTGCAGCGGAATACTTTGGTTGGGAAAGAAAACCTGAAAAAGGTATAAACGCGGTTCATAGCCCGCTTGCAGAATCGGCTGATATTCCCGGGATACTTCCCAGGGAGTGGTAACATGTTTATTCGTAATCAGATAGCCCCGCCCATCGACCAGAAATCCACTCCCGGTATATTCCACCAGCAGGAGTTCCCCCCTCCCATTCACACTGACCGCATACGAAGTATCGGACTGCTTGGGCACCTCGACAGAAACGGCTTCCGGCTGACAATCCCCCTCTCCGGGCGGGGGCGATTCCGTGGTATAATGCAAAGGCATCTCAGTTTTGGGATCTACAAACAAATACGCCCCCTGAATCAGACAGACAGCAGGGGAACATTCCGCCACAATAGCCTGGGAATTACCGAATTCGGAAAAGGCTCCTCCTTCCGACACCAGCCGCGGATGAACCAAATGGCTCCGGGTCCATTGCTCGTCAATCCGTCTGGCTATTTCCTCTTCAATCTGATGCTCGAATTTAGTTTTAACCTGATACCACTCCTGCTGCAGCAGATCGGTACGCTGCGATTGATGCTGGGTTTCCATCTGGCTGACATAACGAAGCTGCTCCAATTCGCGGTATTGATACAGGGAAATGGTCCCCAGAACCGCCACGCTCAGAATGAACAAAGTAAGAAATATTATCGGGCGGCAAGTATGCGTTTCATTTTTGTTCTTCGTGGCTAAGGTTCCGATAATGGGTTCCTATTCCTGAATCCGTTTCGTTTTCCCTGCAAGAATCCGTTTGCAGTATCTTAAAATTGTATCGACGCAAAACCTGCAAAGATTGGGAAAAATATCTTACCCTTTTTTGTTGTCAATCGAACGGACCGGCCGATAGAAATAGTACCCGTAGGAAGGAACAACGTACCATAAAGCCGGAATGAATATGCACCAGGAATAAATTTCGATTCCGATAATACAAGACCGTTTTTTTAGTAAATTCGCGTCGAAAATAAGACGATAGGTAGAATAACTCCGGTGTTGGAAGAAAAAGGAGCCAAAAAGCTCAACATAGATACAGGCAATAAACACCCTTTTTTCTACCGGGACGCTGATGGTCGATGTTTGCAGGCATCGGCCTTTTTTTTGCGCGGAAGGTATTACAAACCGTTACATCCGATAAGTATTAAACGTTTTTTAATATTCGATGCCGGCCCGGGCGGACTGGCCCTGACGGAAGGGGTGTTTGATTTCCTTCATTTCCGTCACAAGATCCGCCAGTTGTATCAGGTTCCCATCAGCGCCGCTGCCGGTCAGGACCAGTTCCACATAGTCGGCACGGGATTGAATAATCGAGTGAACCTCATCCCAGCCGGCGAGATTGGCTTTGAGACAAAAAATCAGCTCATCCAGAATAACCAGGTCGTAGCGGCCCTCCCGGACCAAAGATTGAATCTGGGATAGTTTGCGGGCTATGGCCTGCCGCATGGTGCGAACCTGGTCGGCATCACTCAAAAAAGTCCTCATGTCCCATTTTTTATCCAGCCGTTCGAACGTAAGATTCCCTGCCAGGCGCCGGGCGAGGGCCGCTTCGCCGGTTTCTAAATCAGCCGGTTTCAGGAACTGGCAGATATAGACCCGGCCGCCGGCCCCCAGCATCCGCCAGGCCAGGCCCAACGCGGCGGTCGTTTTACCTTTGCCATCTCCGGTATAAATTTGCACCAGTCCTTTTTTCAAAATCGCCATATTACCCCCCTGCCTGTTTTTTGAATTTTTCCACCAATTGATGAAACTGGTCTTGTTTGCCGGCCTGAAGCAGTTCCAAAACGCCGGATTGAATGAATTTTTCCAGAATTTCGGCCCGGCGAGGCTGATTCTCCGAACCGGGTAATTTTTCCTTCAAATGGTTCCGAAGCCGGGATAGGCCCTCCAGCAGGTCTTCATATTCCCTGCCGAACTGCTGCCGCAGCCGGCCGGCAATTTCACGGGCCAGGGCCGGGCTGAGACCGCCGGTAGAAACGGCAATCTGCAGCGGGCCGCGCGCAACCACAGCCGGAACCTGAAACGAACAAAGGTCCGGCTCATCCACCACATTGCAAAGAATGTTATGTTCCTCGGCGTCCGCAAAGACCTGCTGATTGGCCTGGGGGTCGCCGCTGGCGGCAATCACCAGGAAGGCTTGGTTACTATCCCCTTTCTGATAGCGGCGGCGAATAACTTTGATTCGACTCTCTGCCTGCCAGGAGAGAAATTCCTCAGCCAGTTCCGGGCTGATTACTGTCACCTGCGCGTCACAGTCCAGCAGAGCTTTGACTTTTCGGCTGGCGACTTCCCCCCCGCCAACGACCAGCACCTCACGTCCGGCCAGATTCAGATAAACAGGATATAGCTTACTCATAAAAATGCCCGGGACTGGAGTCGAACCAGCACGAGATTGCTCCCACTAGCCCCTCAAGCTAGCGCGTCTGCCAATTCCGCCACCCGGGCAAGCGAGGGGATTACTCCCTCGATTATTATTTTATTTTTCCAATCACGATCGAAGCGTTATGGCCTCCGAAGCCGAAGGAATTACTCATCGCGTAATCCACATTTGCCTCACGAGCCGTCAGCGGAACATAATCCAGATCACACTGGGGATCCGGATGTTCATGGTTAATGGTCGGGGGCAAAACCGAATGCGTAATGGCCAGGGCGGAAACAATCAATTCCACACCCCCGCTGGCGCCCAGAAGATGGCCCAAATGGCTTTTGGTGCTGCTGACCGGGATTTTATAAGCCTGTTCCTGGAATACCGACTTGATCGCGTTGGTCTCGCTGATGTCATTCAGCTCCGTCCCGGTACCGTGGGCATTGATATAGTGGAGTTGCTCGGTGGAGATACCGGCATCGCGCAGGGCTTCCTTCATAGCCAGACAGGCACCTTTGCCGCTCGGTTCCGGCGCGGTAATATGGCTGCCGTCGCAGCTCATGCCGTACCCCAGCAATTCGGCATAGATCCGGGCTCCCCGTTTTTTGGCACGTTCATATTCCTCGAGAACAATCACGCCCGCCCCTTCACTCAGGACAAATCCGTCCCGGTCGCGATCAAAAGGCCGGGAGGCACGCTGCGGTTCGTCGTTCCGCTGGCTGAGAGCCTTCAAGGCACAGAAACTGGCTAGGCCCAGCCGGGTCAGAGCCGCTTCACTGCCGCCGGTAATCATCATATCGGCGGTATCATTTTGAATCTGCCGAAAAGCATCGCCGATGGCATGAGCGGCCGAGGCACAAGCCGTTACCACAGACGTATTCGATCCCCGCAATCCATAAAAAATGGCGATATTGGCACTGGCGGCGTTGACCATTAATTTGGGAACACAGAAGGGGCTGACCCGATCCGGACCGCGCTCGATCAGCTTGAGATGTTCTTTTTCGAGTTCCCCCAACCCGCCGATACCGGATCCGATAATCACCCCGCTGCGCTCGCTCTGGATTTGGGTCATATCCAGTCCGCTGTCTTTGACGGCGTTGATGGCCGATGCCAGGGCAAAAAGGGCAAACCGGTCAATCCGTTTGACTTCCCGCTTATCGATATAATTGGCAGGTTCAAAATCGCAGATCTCTCCGCCAAAATGTACGGGATAGGCGGAAGTATCAAAACTCTCGATGGTTTTGATACCGCTTTTGCCTGCACAGATATTCTCCCAAAACTGGGGGATCGACTCGCCCAGGGCCGTTACCAGCCCCAGGCCGGTTATCACTACGCGCCGTTTGGCCATGCTTTCACCTGTTTTTTTTACTTACTCGGCGTCTTTCTTTTGTCCGCCTTTGCCCATGTGCTGCCCAATAAAATCGATTGCCTGACCAACGGTCTGAATCTTCTCGGCTTCCTCATCCGGAATGCTCAAATCAAATTCATCTTCAAATTCCATGACCAGTTCAACGGTATCCAGGCTGTCGGCGTTGAGGTCGTTGACAAAGGACGTCTCCCGTGAGATTTCCGATTTATCAACACTCAATTGCTCAGCCACGATGCTTATTACCTTATCTTCAATATCCTGGGTCACTGTAAGACCTCCTTGCAAAAAAAACCATATTTCCTACACTTTTCACAAACAACACTAAAAAGGACCTGTGTCCAGCAAACACCTGCCAAAAACCACATCGCAAAGGACGGATTCGATTTCGGCGGTAATATACCCGCTCACAAATCCTGATTCAAGCATTTTGTAAATTGTTTTCCGGAAATTCTTTCGGCTCAAATTACCTAACTTTACATCGCCATCCCGCCGTCCACACAAATCACCTGGCCGGTGACATAACCGGATTCCTCCGCCGCCAGAAAAGCCACCACATTCGCTACATCGTCCACAGACCCGAATTTCTGCATCGGAATAGCCATCTTCGCCAGCTCTTTGACCTTATCGGGCAGGACGCCGGTCATTTCCGTAATGATAAACCCGGGCGCCACACAGTTTACAGTAACATTTCGCTTAGCCAGTTCCCGCGCCACAGTTTTGGCCATACCAATCAGACCAGCCTTGCTGGCGGCATAATTGGCCTGCCCGGCATTCCCCATGACCCCCGCCACGCTGCTGATGTTGACAATCCGCCCGAAACGGTTGCGCATCATGGACTTAGTAGCAGCGCGAGTCGCCACAAATGCCGCTTTCAGGTTAATGGCGATGACCTTATCGAAATCTTCGTCACTTATGGTCATAATCAGGCCATCGCGGGTAATCCCGGCATTATTCACCAGAATCCCCACCCCGCCATGTTCCTCCGCCAGCTTTTCGATCAACTTGGTAAAGGCATTGGAATCCGTAATATCGACCTTCTCGGTGATGATATCAAGGCCGCCATCCCTGGCTAACTGGCCCAACTCCGCCAGCCTTGCCTCATCGATATCCACAGCCGCCACTTTCCGCCCTTGTTTGGCCAAAGCCATGACAATCGCACGGCCAATCCCCCTGGCTCCCCCGGTAACTATCGCTAATCGTTTTTCGGACATAATCCTTTTTCTCCGTTCAAATTCGTCTTAACTCATTCCGTTAACTGTAATTAATTCTATAGTTTTTTTCTGAACCCGGGAAATCTTCTTAACCAGTCCCGTAAGAACCCGCCCGGGACCAATCTCAACAAACCGCTGGGCGCCCTGATTCAGCAGAAATTCTACACATTGCTGCCAGCGTACCGGGCTGACCAGTTGGGCTAATAATTTAGGAGTTATAGAATCGACTCCCTCATACCATTTGGCATCCACATTCGCCATCACCGGACAGGAAAAACTGCTAAATCGGCAATTGTGCAGGGCCTGGCTGAGCTTTTCGGCGGCAGGATCCATCATCGAAGTGTGGAAGGCGCCAGCCACCTTGAGCGGGATCGCCTTGGAAGCTCCGAACGATTCAGCCATTTCCGCCAGCATCCGGCAGGCCGCAAGGGTGCCGCTGACCACAATCTGGCCGGGGCAATTATAATTCACCGGCACCAGCAACGGGTTTTGGCCGTTTTCCTCTCTCGGTTTTTTATCGAGTACCGCCTGGCATAGCTGATTCAAGGCCGGTTCTTCCAACCCGAGGATAGAAACCATACTGCCCTGGCTCTGGTTGGCGGCCTCCTGCATACTGCGGCCCCGCAACTGCACCAGGGTCAGGGCCTGCTCAAAATCCACTACCCCGGCCGCATAGAGAGCGGTATATTCACCCAGGCTCAAACCGGCACAAGCGTCCGGCTGAAGACCGGAAAGCTCCGGGGCCAACTGGCCGCCGCGCAAAGCGGCCAGGCAGGCGGCACTGGTGACAAAAATGGCCGGCTGGGAAATTTCGGTGGTATTCAGGGTTTCCTCCGGACCCTCGAAACAGACAGAGGCCAGATCGTAACCAACGATCTGATTGGCCCGCCGATACAGGTCGGCAATCTGCGGATTCTGGCCAGCTAAATCACGGCCCATGCCCACCTGCTGGGCGCCTTGTCCGGGAAACATGAAAATAGTATTCACGCGCAATGGTTCCTTATTTCAATCCTTAGAGCCGAATCAGATTCACCGCCCAGGTCAGGCCGGCGCCAAAAGCCACCAGAACAATCAAATCCCCCTTTTTCGCATGGCCGTCCCGCACCGCCTCATCCAGGGCAATGGCAATCGAGGCGGCGGAGGTATTGCCGTATTTGTCAATATTGACAAACATTTTTTCGTTGGGAATATCCAGCCGCTTTTGCACCGATTCGATAATCCGGGCATTCATCTGATGCGGGATAATCAAGTCGATCTCATCCTGGCTGATGGAACAGGCCTGGCAGGCTTCGTGAATCAGCTCGACGATCCGGCGGACCGCCAACTGATACGTTTCACGTCCCCTGATATTCATATACACCAGTTTTTCATCCGCCAGTTTTTTCCCCACGGGATTGCGGCTGCCGTACGCCTGGCAGCTCAGGGTTTCCCAGCCGCCGCCGTCGGCGTGCAGACTGCTGTAGAGAAGCCCGCGATGGGAATTTTCTTCCGCTACCAGCAGCGCCGCACCGGCCCCGTCTCCAAACAGAATGCAACTGCCGCGATCGGTATAATCCACCAGGTTGGACAGGGTTTCCGCCCCGATGACCAGCGCCTTCTGATACTGCCCGGAAACCAGAAAATTCGAAGCTACCGCCATGCCATAGGTAAAACCGCTGCACGCCGCGGATAAATCAAAGGCGCAGCATTGATGGTTGTTCAGGCCGTTCTGGATAAAACAAGCCGTGGAAGGGAAAACCATTTCCGGGGTGATGGTGGAACAGATAATCAAATCCAGGTCTTCTCCCCGGATCCCGGCCGTATCCAGGGCCTGCCGGGCCGCCTGCAGCGAAAGGCTGGCCGTGGTTTCCCCATTGGACGCGATGCGTCTCTGCCGGATTCCGGTTCGCGTAATAATCCACTCGTCGGAGGTTTCCACCATTTTTTCGAGCTGGGCATTGTCCAGAATCTTATCAGGAAGCGATCTGCCGGTTGCGGCAATCACGGCTCGCCGGGTACATTGCACCATGCACCCATTTACACGGTTTTCCATTTCATCTCTCTATTTCAAAAACGCTGTTTTTCAAAATAAAAAAATCACACACCCGTGGAGGTCAAATCATATAAACATCCTGACGGCGGTGATTTTTGACCTATATTTTTTCGTAAAACAAGAATCGGGTACGGCAAATTGGGGAAATTAATCGCCGTTCTCCTCATCGCTCATGGGCCAATCTTCTAACTGCTGGGCAATGATCGAGTTAATATTTAATTTTGCCTGCTTTCGGGAACAGACAATCGCATTCTTGATGGCCCGGGCATCGCTGCTGCCGTGGCAGATGATACAGGTACCATCGACGCCCAGCAGAGGTGCACCTCCATATTCATTATAATCGTGTTTGGCGTAGAGACTGGCGATAACCGGCTTGAAATGGGGAACCATTTCCGGCTTTAGGGTGCTTATTTCACGCAAAATTGCCTTGAAAAGCCCCTCCGCCAAGCCCTCCGTCAGTTTCAAAATCACATTCCCCACAAATCCGTCACAGACCACCACATCCGCTGGCCGGTTAAGAAATTCCCGGCTTTCCACATTGCCGACAAAATCAAGGCGGGGATCATCCCGCAGCAGACGGTTCACCTTTTTTACCAGCTCATTGCCCTTGGCATCCTCCTGCCCGATACTGATCAGTCCTACCGTCGGATTCGATATCCCGACCACCTCTTTGGCGTAGATACACGCCATCAGGGCGTATTGATGCAGGTGCGTGGGTTTGGGGGCGATATTGGCCCCGACATCACAAACCGTCACCGGTCCGGCAAAGGTGGGAAACACCACCAGAATCCCCGGGCGGAATACACCGGGAATTGGACGCATCCGCATCTGGCAAGCCGCAACACAAGCACCTGTATTTCCAGCACTTATGACGACATCCACCTCCTTTTCCGCACCTAACTTGGCCATGATGGATATCGAACTTTTCCGCTTCTTTCGCAGGGCTTCCACCGGCTGCTCATCCATCCCGATGGCTTCGGGTGCATGAACCACACTGAATTGATTACCGTAATTTCCCAGATCCCCTAGCTGCGTTTTTATAATCGTTTCATCACCAATCAGGACGATATGATCGCCCGGATCGATAGCTTTCAACGCTTCCACCGCACCGGCTATTATTTCTTTGGGGGCTTTATCTCCCCCCATGGCATCCAAGGCTATGCGCATTTAATACCTCTTCAACGGATTAAACAAGAATGTTACTCTTCCTGACCCAGATCCAGAGTCAGCGAGGGATTTAAATAACCGCACTTGTCACAAGCCGCATGAGGTAATTTGGCGTTATTACATTTTTTACAGATGGAATAATTTACCGGCTTTAACGCCTGGTGGCTCCGCCGGCTTCGGGTCCGGCTTTTCGATATCTTTTTTACTGGCAACATAATTACATATCTCGCTTTAAAATAAACACTTACAGAAAAATATCTTCCTGCTTACCATTTCCAAAATCCCACCACATGGGGGACCGTAATTGCAAGAAAATAATGAAGATAGCACCCCCTGTCAAGCGAAAACTCCCCGCGTTCTTCGGGAAAAATATTGTCCGGGGCCAGAATGGAATTGCATTCGGATGACTAATCTGGTATATAAAGCTCCGTTTGGTGATTGTCCATACCCTGTCTGTACCGAAAGGACAGGATACTTTAAAGAATGATGTGTAGAGGTTAATTTCTAACCGACTGTGGGACAAGGGATTTGACCCCGCGGAGAGAAAGGAGGCTCTAATGAGTACGAAAAAATATAAACCGGCATTAATCGAGTTGGTCAGCAAAGGTACCCTGAAACCGCGAAAAGGGATTCTAGGTACCCCAAAGTGGTTTTATTCGGGTAAATCCGTGGAAAAACCCGCCGCCGAAACGCCGGCCAAAACCACGCCCCCCCCAGCCAAACCGGTACCGGTAACCAAACCGGAGGTTTTCCCGACCGGAAAAACTGGGCCGGAACACGGGACCAATGCTGCCCTCCATGTGCCCGCCGACCGGAAGTGGCAATTCGGATCAGAAAAAACCGCCGAATCGCCGGCTATCCTGCCGGGCAAAAAACTGCAGTTGAACCTCTCCTACTGGGTAATCGCGCTGGTATGCCTGGCATTGTTTTTGAGCCTTTTGCTGATGTTCCGCCTGGGCCAGCGAAACAGAACCACCAGCCCGGCGCCCTCGGCCGAATCGGCGGAAAACACCGCCGATACACCCGTGAGCAGCAATCTGGAAGTAATCCAGAACTCGCAGATCCGCGCAGATTTAATTCCAGGCCGCTCCTCTGCCGGGATCGACGCCCAGCCGCGACCGCCCCTGCCAACCGTCCTGGATACCAGTCTCCCAGCCTCCGTTGAGGAAGCTAAGACGCCCACCCCGCCGGTAGCAGCAGCAGCGGAAACCGAGGCCGGCATGTGCCTGCAAATCTGTTATAATCCTAATCGGCGCGACCTCCTGCCCGTACAGGAACATTTTAATAAACAGGGCATTGATACCTTGATCGGCCAGGTGGGCAATGTGTATATCCTATATTCGAAACAAACTTTTGATAAAAAAAACAGTGAGGAATGCCTTGCCCTCAAAGAAAAAATAAAAAAAACAGGAGCGGATTACAATCGGGAAAAACCGGCCTCCGCCGTAAGTTACAACCCGGATACGTTCGCCTCCGCTTTTCCTATCAATGTAAAAGATATCATCAAATAGTCGTAGAAAGATAATTAGTTCATAGGAGTAAAGATTTAATGTCACTGGATCGTTCATTGAAAAGTCGTAACGCCCTATCCCGGCATCGTAATGTATTGAACCGTGCTGAGCGGCTGATTATCCTGGAAGAGGAAGGCCGCTGGACGGAAGAGAACAACTCGAT
The DNA here is from genome assembly GCA_029573975.1 of Planctomycetota bacterium. The sequence goes on along the minus strand of JAKQBU010000111.1, from coordinate 12,678 downwards.
TTTCGGTATGCCCAAAGTAGCCCATCGCAAAAGCGCAGCCGGCAAAAAAGTGAAAGAGAAAAAAGAGGAAACGGCAGCGGCCCCCGGCACCCCCGGCGCACCCGCTGCAGCAGCGACCCCCGCAGCTCCGGCCGCCAAAAAGAGCTGACGCGGAAAACTCGTTTTTCTGGCAATCCCCAGATAAGGGCCATCCGAAAAATGCCCGCTACGGTTTGGAAATGCGAAATATGCTTTTGCCGCTGTTAATTTCTAAACGAGGACAGCGGCATAAATCTAATGACACATACAGGAGTTGCGGATTGTATGGATTATCTTGCCGATCGAGCCAAACGGATTGATGCTTCAGGGATACGCCGCATCTGGCAGATGGCGGCCTCCATGAAGGACCCGGTGAATTTCAGCATCGGCGAACCGGATTTCCACGCCCCCGATCCGGTCAAAACCGCCGCTGCCCGGGCCATTACCGAAAATCATAATACCTATACGGTAACGGCCGGCATCCCCTCCCTCCGCGAGGCGGTCGCCGCCAAAATCAAAGAAGACCTGAAATGGGACAAGCCCTCTGTTCTGGTCACCTGCGGTCTCAGCGGCGCCCTGCATCTGGCTTTCATGGCAACGATCAATCCAGGCGATGAAATCCTGATCCCCGATCCCTACTTTGTCAGCTACCGGCACCTGGTGAATCTCTCGGGGGGCAAGTGCGTGTTTATGGACACCTACCCCTCCTTTCAACTGACGGCGGAAATCCTGGAAAAACACCTTACCCCCAAATCCAAAATTCTGCTGATTAATTCCCCCGCCAATCCCACCGGTTCGGTCTATCCGGCGGAGGAGCTAAAAAAAATCGCCGATATAGCCCGAAAACACAACCTTTTGGTCCTTACCGACGAGATTTATCAGGATTTCAGCTACGATCAGCCGGCCGCCAGCATCGGCTGTTATTACGAGAATACCCTGGTTATGCGGGCCTTCTCCAAATGCTACGGCGTGCCCGGCTGGCGGATCGGTTACGCCGCGGTCAATGATGGTTTGCTGCCGGTCCTGGACCAGATGACCACCCTCCAGCAATACACCTTTGTCTGCGCCCCCCACCCCTTCCAACTGGCGGTCCGGGAAGCACTGGACTGCGATATTTCCCATCACATTGCGGATTATCGGCATAAGCGGAATATGATCTATGACGGACTGAAGGATCGTTTCGATCTGGTTCGCCCAGCCGGCGCATTTTATGCCTTTGTGGCGGCGCCGGGAGGCAATGCCACCGAATTCGTTAAAAAAGCCATCGAAAACGATGTGCTGATTATTCCCGGCTCAGTCTTCTCCCAGCATGACAGCCACTTCCGCCTCAGTTATGCCACCTCCGATGCCAATATCGCCAAAGGAATCGAGCGGCTGAACCGGTTGGCGGGCGGATAAACACAGGATTTCCGGAAAAATTGCGGAAAACCTCTGGAAATACAGATGGATATCTCTACAATGTCGCTTTCTATGGTACGAATACAGTCCTATGGTATGCAAGGAAGACGGAACCGTCAAAAGTCATTATGGACATCCAAAAACGGCTCTGGCTCCCCAATAACAAAGGATCGAAGAGCTTTTGACGCTGGCGTCAAGGAAGACTGAATAAATATAATATGCGTTTCATTTTGCTGGACAAAGTAAACGAATTGGTGCCCGGGAAAAAAATCTCGACGGTCAAAGCTCTCTCGCTGGCCGAAGAGTACCTGGCGGATCATTTTCCGCAATTCCCCGTACTGCCCGGCGTACTGATGATTGAAGCCCTGGTGCAGAGCGCCGCTATGCTCGTGCATGTAACCCAAAATTTCGCTCACAGCATGGTGGTCCTGCAGGAAGCCCGAAACGTCAAGTATAAAAGTTTTGTCAAGCCCGGAAATATCCTGCAGATAAATCTGGAAGCAAAATCAATCAGCCAAGACAGCAGCAGCTTTGTCGGCGAAGCCCATATCGAGGGCCAGCCGATGGTGGAAGCCCGTATCAAACTGCGTCATTTTAATTTACAGGAAACCGACAAGGGATTGGCGGATCTGGACGCCAGAATTATCAAGGAATTACAAAGGCGCGCTCAATTGGTGGGCGCCTGCGGAAAAGTATCTGGAGGTACTATTTTATGACGATGAGTCACGATGAAATCTATGCCAAAGTGCAGGAAACCCTGGTGGATGCCCTGGGTGTGGATGAAGAAGAAGTCACGGAAGAAGCTACGTTAATGGGCGACCTGGGCGCTGAAAGCATCGATTTTCTGGATATCGTCTTCCGCCTGGAAAAGTCCTTTGGGATCAAAATCCCCCGCGAGGAGCTTTTCCCGGCCGAAAATCTGATTAACAACGCCGAATACGTCAACAACGGCAAACTCACCGCGGCGGGCCTGGCCAAATTGAAAACCCAGATGCCCCATGTCAATTTTGCCGAATTCGAGAAGGATCCGGATTTAAACAAGATCAGCGACCTGTTCTGCGTCAGTTCGATCGTGAAATTCGTGGAAAGCAAAGTCAATTCCTGACCGAACTCCTTCCGGTCCGCCGGCGGTTCACAGCAGAATTATATCGGAAAATGTATGCGTTGGATATGGATCGACAAATTTGTAGAGTTTGAATCCGGCAGACGGGCGGTGGCCATCAAAAATGTCTCTCTGGCCGAAGAGCATCTGCACGATCACTTCCCCGGTTATCCGATCATGCCGGCTTCCCTGATGATTGAGGCCATGGCCCAAACCAGCGGGATTCTGGTGGGAGAAGCCCGCGGCTTCCGGGAAAAGGTGATTTTGGCCAAGGTGACAAAGGCGGTTTTTCATGACCTTGCCCGGCCCGGCGACCAGTTGCGGCTGGAAGCCGTTGCCGACAGCGTGGTGGAAGAAGCCGCCACCATTACCGGCACCATCACCTGCCAGAACCGCACCATCGCCGAAATCAGCCTGATCTTCAGCCATATCGATAAAAACATGGCCGGACTGGAATTCCCGGAAGAAAATTTCGTTTTTAACGATCAATTCATGAATTTATTGCAATTTTACAAGCCGACCGGCGCGACCGGCTCTTGATAGAATAACGGAGTAAGAAAGCATGACGGATCGTCGCGTGGTTATCACGGGGTTGGGCATTACCAGTGCTCTGGGAACGGGCAGAGAAGAATATTATCAGGCGCTGCTGAGCGGGAAAATCGGCATCGCTCGGATTCAGGCCTTTGATCCCAGCGGCTTTCCCAGCCAGGTTGCCGGTGAAACCGCCCCCTTCAGCATGGGAAAAATGGTCCCGAAATTCTACCGGAAAGCCGCCAAATTAATGTCGCCCGACATTGAATTGGCCGTAGTGGCCGCGGATGCCGCCATCCGGGACGCCCAGCTTCAAACCAAGGGAACCTGCCCGGAAAACGAATCGCCCCAAATCGATCCGACCCGCTGCGGAGTCAATATCGGCGCCGGCCTGATCTGCTGCGATCTGGTAGAACTGGGCTCGGCCGTGGAAAACGCCCTGGAAAACGGAACCTTCAGCCTTACCAAATGGGGGCTGCAGGGAATGCAATCGCTCACCCCTCTCTGGCTGCTGAAATATCTGCCCAATATGCTCGGCTGCCATGTGAGTATTATTCATGATTTGCAGGGACCCAGCAATACCATCACCTGCGGAGAGGCGTCCGGACAACTGGCTATCGGCGAAGCCGTTCGCACCATTCAGCGCGGCAAAGCGGATGTCATGATCGCCGGCGGCGCCGAAAACAAAGTCAATCCCATGTCCCTGCTGCGGCAGTGCCTGATGCATCGCACCAGCACCCATTACAACGATACCCCGCAGGAAGCTTCCCGGCCCTTCGATAGCGCTGCCGACGGCCTGGTAGTCGGACAGGGGGCCGGCATCGTCGTGCTGGAGGAACGTCAGCATGCCCTGCGCCGCGGTGCACGGATCTACGCCGAAGTAACTGGTTTTGCCGCCTCCTGTTTTCATAGCCATAATTTTCTGGATCCCGAACCCGACGGTCGGGGAATGGCAATTGCCATGCAAAAAGCCATCCAGACGGCTGGCTTGTCACCGGAACAAATCGATTTACTGATTCCCCACGGCCTGGCGGTGCCCGCTTCAGACCGGGCGGAAGCCCGGGCTATTCAGCAGGCCTTCGGTCCTCATACCTCCCATCTGCCGGTTTTTCCCACCAAATGCCGGATCGGAGACTGCGGCGCCGGGGCCGGAGCGATGGATCTGGTCACGGTCGCTTTATTGCTGCACGAAAATAAAATTCCGCCAGCCAGGAACTGTCCCAACCCCCCTGCGGAATATGGCCTGAACATCCGGAATCAGGATATCGTCGAAACTCCGCTGAACCACGCGATGACGAACTGCTATACCTACGGCGGTCAAGCTGCCGCCCTGGTGGTCAGCAAATATTCATAAGGAACACGGTTGATATTTGTTTTGTTTTCTGAAAAACAGATGAGTTAAAAGGATATATATGACCCGACGCGTTGTGATAACTGGAATGGGAGCCGTGACTCCCCTGGGGCATGATGTCGAGCAAATTTGGCAGGGCGTCCTGGGGGGCCGCAGCGGAATCTCACAAACAACGCTTTTTGATGCGCGAACCTTCCCCACCCAATTTTCCGCCGAAGTGCGCAATTACGATCACATGAAAATTCTTCCGGCCGGTCAGGCAGATCTGCATCAGAAAGCCGGCCGCCACAGCAGCTTCCTCCTGGGCGCCGCCTGGCAAGCCTGGCAGCAGGCAAAATTGCCCTTTCCGCTTCCCGAACATGCCGACGACTCCGCCCCCCCCGCCGACCGGGTCGGGATTTACTTGGGAGCCGGAGAAGGCCCAATTGATTTCGATCCCTTTATCTCACTGACTGCCGACGGCTGGCAGCCCGGCCAGAAAAACATGGATTGGAAAATCTGGGCGAAGGCGGGACTCGAACGCATGGACAGCCGCAAAGAGATGGAGCAGGAACCCAATATGCCCGGCGCCCATCTGGCTCAACTGTTCAAGCTGCGCGGCCCCTGCATGAGCTGCCTGACCGCCTGTGCCGCCAGCACGCAGGCCATTGGCGAAGCCCTCGAACTCATCCGCTACGGGGATGCCGACCTCGTCATCGCCGGTGGCACGCACTCCATGATTCACCCCCTGGGCGTCACCGGCTTCAACCGGCTCACCGCCCTTTCCACCCGCAATGACGATCCGGTCACCTCGTCCCGCCCTTTCGATAAAAGCCGGGATGGATTCGTGCTGGCCGAAGGCGCCGGCGTCATCATTCTGGAAGAACTGCAAAGCGCCCTGCGGCGCAAGGCCCCGATTCTTGCGGAGATCATCGGCTACGGAACCACGGCGGACGCCTTCCGGGTCACGGATCAGCATGAAGACGGCCGCGGCGGGATCGCCGCCGTTCAAATGGCCCTGCGAGATGCAAATCTCACCATTCACGACATCGATTACATCAGCGCCCACGGAACGGGCACGCTGGAGAACGATTCCATTGAAACCAAGGTCATCAAATCGGTTTTTGGCAGCCACGCCTTTACAGTGCCGGTCAGCAGCGTCAAAAGTATGCTCGGCCACCTCATCGCCGCCGCCGGCGTGGTCGAACTGATTACCTGCATCCTGGCCATCCGGGATCAGGTCCTGCCCCCCACCGTGAATTTACACCACCCCGATCCGGAATGTGACCTGGACTACGTTCCCAACCAGCCGCGCCCCGCTCCGGTACGGATCGCTATGTCAAATTCCTTTGGTTTTGGTGGACAGAACAACACGGTTATTATTCGCAAATATTCCGCTTAACAAAATGTCCGATCTATCCCTGATACACTGGTATGTCTGGCTGCCGCTGGTTCTGGTTTTACTGATTGTCTGGATTGCGGCGGTTTTGAACAAATATATCCGTCTGATGCTCAATATTATCCGGGATACCCCCCCTGCTCTGTTATTTGCCCCGCTGGATTTTGACCGGCTGGAGGGTCTTCCGGTCCGGTTCCGGGCGTATGACGGCACCATGCTGCGCGGCATGTTCGTCACTTCTGACTTATTCCAGGAAAAAAAACATGCAGACAGCTCCTGCGATTCGGTCCTGCCCCATCTCCATGTACAGCGGGGAAAAAACTATCTCAGCCGCCAGAGCCGCGGCGTAATCATCTTCTGCCACGAATTCGGCTCCGACCGGTACAGCTATAGCCGCTATTGCAAGCCGCTATTGGAGGCAGGTTTCGATATTTTCACCTTCGACTTCCGCTCCCACGGCCAAAGTTCTTCCCCGCCCCACTACCAGTCGCGGCTCTGGTGTTCGGACAAGGAAGTCTCCGATGTCCTGGGGGCAATCCACCTGGTGGCAGGCAAATTGCGGGAATCGGGCCAAATGCCGGAAATCGGGCTCTTCGGAATCTCACGGGGGGCCGCGGCGGCCATCCTGGCCGCCTGGCAGGACCGCCGGGAAAATCGGATCAAGGCGGTATTGTCCGACGGCTTGTTTTGCACCGATATCACGATGGAAAGCATGATGAAAAAATGGGCCCATATATTTGCCCGGGTCCGGTTCGTTTACGAAAATCATCCCCCCCTGTTCTGGACTTTCCTCCGCTGGCTGCTGGTTCGCAGAGCCACCTCAAAATTCGGCTGCCGGTTCCCCTCGGTGCGGAAAGCCCTGCTGCATCTGAAAAACACCCCTACCTTCCTGATTCATGGGGAAAAAGATTCCTACATCAAATGCGAACAGGCCAAGACATTATATGATCTCAGCCTCACGCCCCGTTACCTGTGGATTGTTCCCGAAGCCCGGCATAACCAGGCGGTCATGGTTGCCCCCCAGCCGTATGCCGGCCGAACCGTCGCCTTTTTTACCAAATATTTATCTTCAAAAATCCCTGCCGGTACGCTAGAATATCCTCTTTGTGATGAAGAAACCTTCGCATTTTTTTTGAAGGACGAAAATCAATCCCTGGGTGTGCCCGCCGGGAAAGTGGAAACCGATGTTGGAAAAAAAGTGGCTAAAACCTCTGACCGCGGCAGCAGCGTATTATGCGGCGAAAACCACCCGGTTCCGCCTCAGGCAATTCGAAAAAAAACTGCCACTCTGCCGTAAGGTGCAAAACAGCCTGCTGCTGGACCTGATGCGACTCAACCAGGACAGCGACTTCGGCCAAAAACACGGATTCGAAAAAATCAAAAACTATTCCGATTTTACGAATTCGCTTCCACTGGCCAACTACGCCTACTTTGAACCGTATATTGAACAATGCCGCCAGGGCCGGTCCCAGGCCCTTTTTGGCGGGTCCCAGCCTATCCTCATGTTCGCCCTGACCAGCGGCACCACCGCCCGGGCCAAAACGATTCCTGTAACCAGGCAGTTCGCCAGAGGCTATCAGGCCGGCTGGAACATCTGGGGCGTCAAGGCCCTCACCGACCATCCCGATGGCTACCTGCGCAAAATCCTGACCATCAGCAGTTCCGCCCGCCAAAGCTTTACCCCGGCCGGCACCCCCTGCGGCGCCATCTCCGGGCTGCTGGCCCGGCAGCAGAAATATATCGTCCGCCAATTTTATACCACCCCGGATGCCGTAGCCGAAATCCCCGACGCCGACGCCCGCTATTACACCATCATGCGCTTTGCCCTCCCGGAGGACATCGGCTTCATCAGCACCGCCAATCCCAGCACCGTACTGGCCCTGGCCCGCACCGCCAACCAGAACGCCCCCTCCTTAATCAAGGACATTCATGACGGCACGCTGCTGCCTTCGCTGCCCATCCCCCCAGACCTGCGAAAATTCCTGGAAGCGCGGCTGAAACCCAAACCGAAAATCGCCGCCCGGCTGGAAGAACTGCTCGCCCGCCATCAGCGCCTCCTGCCCCAGCATTACTGGAAACTCGCCTTTCTGGCCAACTGGACCGGCGGAACGGTCGGCCTCTATCTGCCCCAACTGGCGGAATATTTCGGCAAGGTCCCCATCCGCGACATCGGCCTGCTGGCCAGCGAAGGCCGGATCAGCATCCCGATGGCCGACAACACCTCCGCCGGCGTGCTCGATATCACCTCCAACTTCTATGAATTCGTGCCGGCCCGGGAAATCGATCCGGTTCCCGCCCCCCGCGAAAATCCCATCCTGGAAGGCAGCTTCACCGTCCTCCAGGCCTGCCAGCTCGAAAAAGGGGAAAAATACTATATCTTCCTGACCAATTACGCCGGCCTGTATCGCTATCACCTGGGCGATATTGTCCGGGTCACCGATTGTATCGGGACCACCCCCGTCATCGAATTTCTTTCCCGCGGCGCACATATCAGTTCGATTACCGGCGAAAAACTGACCGAAAATCAGGTGGTGGACGCCGTCCGGACCGCCGCCGATGAACTGGCCATTCATCTGGAAAATTTCATCATGGCCCCGGAATGGGCGGCCCCCCCCCACTACAAATTATATCTCGAAACCCAGCAGCCGCTTTCCGCCAAAGACCTCCGCCAGCTCGAAAACCTCATCGACCGCCGGCTGTCCGTCAGCAACATGGAATATGACTCCAAACGGGAAAGCCGCCGCCTCGGCGGCATCGAAATCCGGCAGGTCCCCGCCCGCCTCCTGGCGGAACGCGACCACAAAATTCAGGAAAATAACCAGGGACATAGTGAGCAGTTCAAGCACCGGTTCCTCTACAACCAGCCCATTGAACTGGCATAAGGCAAGGATGTACCATGCTGTCGCAAATCATTAAAGTCATCCGGCTCCTCGGCCTGCGGAAAGCCGCCCGTATGAAAAAACACCACAAACAAGGCCTGGAATTGGTTCGCGGCTATGCCGCCACCTGCTGCTGGTGGACCCTGCTGAACCACGGCTTCCTGGAGGAACTGGCCCAAAAAGGCTCCGCCTCTCTCGAAACCTATGCAGCTCAGCACGGATTACAACCAGACGTATTGCACTCCCTTGTCGAATACCTGCACGGCATCGGCCTGCTTCACTATTCCCATCCTCACGTCACCCTGTCGGAAAAAGGAAAAATCCTGCTGGCCGAACCGCGCGGCCTGTTCGAGCTGCTCTGGGCCTATGAACCCTGCTTTACCGCCCTCCCCGATTTACTGGCCGGTACCAAACAGTACGGCCGGGACCTGACCCGCCGCATTACCTGGGTCGGCCTGGGCAGCGGCCGATTATGCGAACAACTGCCCTACCCCGTCATGCGCCGCATGATCCTGGACCGCCGCTGCCAAATGGTGCTGGACCTGGGCTGCGGCGATCTGGCCCTGCTGGCCGGCCTCTGCCGCCTGAATCCCCAAATCCGGGGGCATGGTGTGGACTGCGAACCCGATATGGTCCGCTACGGCCAAAAACTCCTGGCCCAAAACGACTTCCACCGCCGGCTCACCGTCCAGCAGGCCGACATCTTTCACCTGCCCGCTCTGCCGCCGGACCTGCCCCCCATCGACTGCATCACCGCCTGCGATACCTTCCATGAATACCTCGGCAATCAATCCGTCCTTATTGAACTGCTTCAGGACCTGAAAAAACGTTTTCCCGGCGCCCTCTTCGTAATCGGCGAATTCTGCCGGCAGGATCCCGGCTGGCTGCTCCGGCACCCCACCGCCTCCCTCGAACACCACCTCTTCCACCAGCTCAGCGGCCAGCCGATCGGCTCCGCCCAGCAATGGCGGGACCTCTTCCGCCAGGCCGGCCTGACCATCCTGGAAGAACAAATCTTCGACCTCATCGGCCACGGCTATTTCGCCTTAAAATAGAAAACGGAAAACTCCCCCTACCGTGTACCAAGCTAGTCCGTCAAATTTATTTGCTTTTGGTAAGCAATTTTTGTATTTTTATTATTTTACCAGTAAAATTCAGCGTTTGCACAGGAAACGGAAAAAATGGAAATAACCGCTGCTGGAAGTTATAACTTCAACGAAATCGAGAAAAAATGGCAGGATTACTGGCTGGAAAACAAGGTTTTCGCCGCCCGCGACCACTCCCCCCAGCCGAAATATTACATCCTTGACATGTTCCCCTATCCCTCCGGCGACGGCCTGCATGTCGGCCATCCCGAAGGCTACACCGCCAGCGACATCGTGTCCCGTTACAAACGCATGCGCGGCTTCAACGTCCTGCACCCGATGGGCTACGACGCCTTCGGCCTGCCCGCCGAACAGTACGCCATCGAAACCGGCACCCACCCACGCATCACCACCCAGCGGAATATCAGCAATATCCGCCGCCAGATCATGAGCCTGGGCTTCAGCTACGACTGGGACCGCGAAGTCAACACCACCGACCCGAAATATTACCGATGGACCCAGTGGATCTTCCTGCAGCTATTTAACCGCTATTTCGACAAGGACAAACAGCAGGCCCGGCCCATAGAAGAACTGCCCATCCCCGCCGGCCTCAGCGAAAAGGAAAAACGCAAATACATCGACAACCATCGCCTGGCCTATCAGGACGAAGTCGCCGTCAACTGGTGCCCGGCCCTGGGAACGGTGCTGGCCAACGAAGAAGTCATCGGCGGCGTTAGCGAACGCGGCGGCCACCCCGTCATTCGCAAACCCATGCGGCAGTGGATCCTGCGGATCACAAAATACGCCGAGCGGCTCCTGGCCGATCTGGAAGGACTGGACTGGCCCGAAGGCATCAAAAAGTTGCAGCAGGACTGGATCGGTAAAAGTATCGGCGCGGAGGTCGATTTCCAGATCGTCGGCCACAACGCCGCCCTGCGGGTCTTCACCACCCGGCCCGACACCCTCTTCGGCGCTACCTACATGGTCATGGCCCCCGAACATCCCCTCGTCGATACCATCACCACCCCCCAACAAAAAACCGCCGTTCAGGAATACCGCCGGCAAGCCGCTCGCAAGAGCGACCTGGACCGAACCGACCTGGCCAAGGAAAAAACCGGCGTCCCCACCGGCGCCTTCGCCCTTAACCCGGTCAACAACACCCCCATCCCCATCTGGATTAGCGATTATGTCCTGATTAGCTACGGCACCGGCGCCATCATGGCCGTCCCGGCCCACGATGACCGCGATTTTGAGTTCGCCAAAAAATTCCGCCTCCCAATCATTGCCGTCGTCAAACCGGAAAAAGACGGCGACCAGGCCATCCACAAGATTGAAAATGGTACCGAATGCTTTACCGGCCTGGGCATCGCCGTCAATTCCGGTCCCTTTACCGGCCTGGCCACCGAGGAATTCAAGAAAAAAATCACGCAGTGGCTCGCCGAAAAAAACCTGGGTAAGGCCGCCATCAATTACAAGCTCCGCGACTGGCTCTTCAGCCGCCAGCGCTACTGGGGCGAGCCGTTCCCCCTCCTGCATCTGGAGGACGGTTCAGTGGTGGCGGTGGAGGAAAAGGAGTTACCGGTCACGCTGCCGGAAGTAGAAAGCTACAAGCCCAGCGGCAGCGGCGAATCGCCCCTGGCCAATATCAACGACTGGCTGAACGTAAAATACAACGGCCGAAAAGTCCGCCGCGAAACCAATACCATGCCGCAATGGGCCGGCAGTTGCTGGTACTATCTGCGTTATATCGACGCCCATAACGATTCCGCTCCCTTCGATAAAGCCAGGGAAAAATACTGGATGCCCGTGGACCTCTACGTCGGCGGGGCAGAACACGCCGTCCTGCACCTGCTGTACGCTCGTTTCTGGCACAAAGTACTCTACGATGCCGGCTGGGTCTCCACCAAAGAACCGTTCCAGAAGCTGGTCAACCAGGGCATGATCCTGGGCGACGACGGCCAGAAGATGAGCAAAAGCCGCGGCAACGTCGTCAACCCCGACTCAGTTATCCGTGAATATGGCGCCGACTCCATGCGGCTCTACGAGATGTTCATGGGCCCCCTGGATGCCGTCAAACCATGGAGCATGAAGGGTGTGGAGGGCGTGCACCGCTTCCTGCAAAAGGCCTGGAAGATGATCATCGGCGAGGACGGCCGTTCCCATCCAGCCATAGCCGATGTCCCACCGCAGGGCGAACCCTTACGCCTGATGCACAAAACCATCAAAAAAGTCACCCGCGACATCGAATCCATGGCCTTCAACACCGCCATCTCCCAAATGATGATTTTCGTCAACGAATTCAGCAGACTCGAACCCCGCAGCCGGAAGGCCATGGAACAGTTCGTCCTTTTGCTGGCCCCCTTCGCCCCCCACATCGCCGAAGAACTCTGGCAGCGGCTGGGGCACGATCAGACCCTGACCTATGAACCCTGGCCCGCCTATGACGAAAGCCTCACCAAAGATCCGGAAGTGGAACTGGCCGTCCAGGTCAACGGCAAGGTCCGCGACAAGATCGTCTTCCCCGCCGACAGCGACGAAGAAACCATCAAGCGTCTGGCCTTAAACAGCGAAAAAGTCAAACCGCACATTGACGGCAAAAATCTCCAGAAGGTAATTGTCATCAAAAACCGCCTGGTCAACATCGTCGCCAATTAAACGGACCCCCTGGATAAATTATGGCACCCGGCCGATCCGGCGCATAAAAAAAGGCCGCCGTAAGGTTATCACGACGACCCTGAACCAATGGATCTCAAACACTGCTCTTATTTAAAAACATTTCTGTTTTTGCCTCCAAGCAGTGTTGAGCCGGAAGCCACGTTATTGTCTCTTATTCATTTGTTTCTTCAGTGGATAATCGCCAGCGTATCATTGATACACTGAATCATCCGCTTCACATCAAACGGCCGCTGCAAGTTGTTGTCAAAACCCTGCTGCAG
>JAKQBU010000102.1 GCA_029573975.1 Planctomycetota bacterium | reverse complement strand
AAGCTCCGCCCAGGGCAGTTTCCAAAGCTGACGGGGGATCCGGGCGGGCTTGTCAAATTCCAGCGTTTGTTTGACCAGTTTGCGTGAATTCATAAAGAAGACTCGCTAAATGGATTATTGGGGCCAGTGGGGCCAGGGGATTTTGATTTTGCCCTGGGCGGCGTCGGGGGTGGTTTGCAGGTAGATGCGGTACAGCTCGAAGAAGGTGGGGGCGTCGAGAAATTCGGCCTGGGGGCATTCCTTTTTGACATTTTGGTGGACCTGCACATACCAGGCGGGGGTTTTCAGGATGTTGCGGAACCAGTGGAAATGGAGCGGCTGGCGGCCCTGAATCCGCTGGACGAGGGTTTGGGCGGCCTGGGCCGGGTCCTCCTGATTGATGTCCCAGTCGTGGCGGAGGATGGGCAGATTGCCGTGCAGCAGGGTGGCGGGGACCTTTTGGGGCACGATGCCGTTGGGGCTGAAGCGGGCGTAGCAGTCGAAGGCCTGGTCGTTCATGGCGGGGCCGCTGCCGTCGATAATGAAGCCGGTGATGGACAGGTCCCAGCGCTGGTAGTAGGGCAGGCAATGGTCTGCCCAGGCGTCCAGGCCGCTGGGCAGGCTGGAGATGGGGCGCGGCTCCTGCAGCAGACCGGGATTGAGGTAACCGGCACCGTTATCGGCGGCGGCGAAGTAATCGTTGGGGGTGGCGGTTTGCCGCATATAGTCCAGCATCGGGCCGGCCCGCTGTTCCAGGACGGGGCTGATGCACCACATGAGTGGGACCTGGCCGCGGGCCGGGTCATCCCAGATGTCCATGGTCCGCTGATAGACCCAGGAGGCGGCATCGTAATCGCCGACGTAGAGAATGACGAATTCGCGGCCGTCGAAATTCACCTGGCCGTCGTCGGTGAGATACCCCCGCTGGCGCAGTTGTTCATGAGTGACCCAGGGTTGGGGATATTTCTTTTTGAGCGGGAAGTGGGCATAGAATGAGGCGTTGGCCATCGCGCCATAACCGATGGCGTCGGCGTCCTTGAAGGCGTTATAGGCACTGATGATGGTGGCATATTGCCATTCGGTCTCGACGTCACCATGCCGGCCGCCGGCGTGCTGGGTATATTTGAAGGCCCAGGCGGGGAAGCCGCCGATGTACACCATTTTATCTTTGCCGACGGTGTTGTAGGCCGTCAGCAGCAGTTCTTTGAGAGTTTCCAGGTCGGTACCGGGTTTCTGGGCCAGGTCCTCGATGGTGGCTTCGTCCGGCCAGACATTCAGGTCGAAAAAGAAGGCCCGCTTGCTGACAAAGAAATCGTGATTGGTGAGGGTATGGTGGTTCAGGCCGGCGGACTGGGGTTTTTGCATCCAGTACTGGTCGAGATAATAGGCCCCGTAGCCGTTGTTGCATTTCTGGGTGTCCATGTAGCGGTGCTTCATCCAGAGGTAGGCGTCACATTTGGCGGAGCCGGTGGAGGGCCGCTGGAGGCCGGGGATTTCGCCCCGACCGGTGAAGAGGGACTGGCCGTCCGGCTGGAGGAGCCAGACCTTGACGGGCAGTTTCGGGCCGGATTGGATTAGCTGGGTGTATAAACTGTCGGGGGAGGGGTCGTAGCGGATCGCCAGCAAATCCTCGACGCCGGCGATGGCGGAGGCGACGTTGCTGGTGGAGGTAACTTTGGGGTCATAGACGACGGCCCCCTTGAGGAAAGGGCGGTAGGTTTGAATGAGTTCGAGTATATTCGGGATTGTTTTCGTTTCCCGGCCGGCCAGCCATTGGCCCGGCTGGCGGAGCTGGTCCAGCCAGTAGTCATCGACATTCCGGCTGCCATGCTGGGAATCGACAAAGCGCAGATACAGACGCGGCTTATCCCGGTTCACGATGCCCTGCAGCGTGGCGGCGGCGTGGCAATGGTCCCAGGCCATTTTCACCTGGGCCGGGTCGCTGGCGTCGATGCGGGTTGCGTAACGGAGATCGTATATACCAATCGGTTCGGCGGCACAGCCGCTATGGCCGAGTGAGCATAGCATCACGGCAACACTTAAAACCAAACTTATCTTTTTTACAAACTTTTTCATGGGATTTTTTCTCCTGAAAAACGTTAGCGAGCGGTGTTTTGCAGGTAAAACTGTAAACCTGCCCTGGTGGAGGGAAAGGCCAGTTGGTTTATGGGGATTTCGGCCCGTTCAAACAGATGGATACCCGCCACATCATCCTGGGGCTGAATTGCCTGCCAATGGTCCACGGTGCAGACAAAGAATAAATCCAGCGTCTGGTAGTAAATTTCTTTATACGGATAGATATTGGCCGCGGAGGTCAGATAGCGGTAGCCGGCGACTTCCACGCTCAACTCCTCCCGGATTTCCCGGACCAGCGCGGCCTCGGCTGTTTCCTGCGGATCGATGAAACCGCCGGGCAGGTCCAGCAGGCCGGCACAGGGATCGAAGGACCGCCGGGTCAGCAGGATTTTGGAGTCACATTCGATGATCGCCGCCACGGCTGCTGCCATGTTCTGGAAATAGGTAAAGCCGCAGGCATCGCACACCAGGGATTTGCCGTCCCGGCGGCGCAAGTTTTCCGCCTTGCAGGCGGGACAATAACGGAATTTTTCCAGAAGAACCATCGTTTTTACCTCAGCAGGTATGGAACCGTCTAAAAAAAGATACTCAAAAAGTAAAAACAGCGTTCATTACCCCCTCCCTCACGGTCGGGGCTTGGAAAAGACAATTTTTAGAGGTTGCCTTACATGCTAATACCAATACCCGTTACCCACCTGCTTGGCAAGGGTGAATTACCCCATTTGCCGGTTTTTCTCCACTCTCCAAAGCCTTCCCGTCCATTTTGTAAAAAAACCGGAATTTTTTTACAAAAGCAGCGAACCGAAACGATAAAATGAC
Organism: Planctomycetota bacterium; assembly: GCA_029573975.1. The sequence continues at coordinate 1,718 of JAKQBU010000102.1, read as the reverse complement.
AGTAATAGGAGAGGAATTCATATTCATTACAAGGAGTACAGGTCATGGTAAAACGCATTGCCGCCATTAGTTTCATTTTTATCTGCACGACGGTTGCCTGGTTTATTCTGGCGGGTAATCTGTTGTTCCGTACCCGCCATTTCGATACCAAACTATATGATTCGGTCGGGCAGTTGTGGGGTACAAAGCAAATCCAGAAGGCGCCGGAACTCTATCTCACTACAGGCCCCAGCGTGAATCCCGCCCAGCAGGCCGTATCTCTGGAGGCCAGCGACATTACCGTTGATTTACAGCTAAACCATCGGAAAAAGGGACTGCTGTGGTACTCTACCTATCAGGTAGGCTTTGCGGGGAAATATCATGTGACCAATTCGACCGGAGAGGCCCAGGAAATTCAGCTTGACTACACGTTCCCGGCCCAGGGCGCTATATATGATAATTTCCGGTTTTCGGTTGGCGAAAAAGAGATTCAGAATATCGATTTGAAGTCCGGCAATATCCATCAGGCCATCCAACTGGCGGTTGGGGAGGGCAAGGATATAGAAATTTCCTATCAATCCAACGGACTGGATGAATGGTGGTATGACTTCGGGCAGGATGTCAACCAGGTGCGGAATTTTTCGCTGGTCATGAATACCGACTTTATGGAGATCGACTTTCCGCAGGAGACCATATCTCCCACCAGCAAGGAGACCACTGGGGAGGGGATGAAACTTATCTGGAAGTATTCCAATCTGCTTACGGGGGTCAAAATCGGGATGAAGATGCCGCAAAAACTCAATCCCGGCCCGTGGGTTACGAAAGTCACCAGCGCCGCCCCGGTTTCGCTGTTCCTGTTTTTCTTTCTGCTGATGGTCCTGACCACCCTGAAAAAGATTAAACTGCACCCGATGCATTATTTCTTTGTTGCCGCCGCCTTTTTCAGTTTTCATCTGCTGCTGGCATACCTGGTGGATCACATCTCCATTCACATGGCATTCTGGATCTGCTCGGCGGTCTCCATTTTTCTGATGATTTCCTATATGCGGCTGGTGGTCGGTTATCGACTGGCCTTTTTCGAAATAGCCATCACCCAGCTTATCTATCTGGTGCTCTTTTCCTATACCTTTTTCTTCGAGGGCTATACCGGGCTGGCCATTACCATTTTGTGCATTGCCACCCTTTTTGTCGTGATGCAGGCGACGGGGCGGCTCAATTGGGAGGAAGTGTTCAGCAAAAATACGCCGCCGGCGAAAAAGCCGGTGCCGGAGATACCCAGAGAGGTTATTTAAAGAGGCCCATCTGGCAGGCGCGGACCTTGATGTGGTATTCGTTGCAGATTTCGCCGATGATTTTGACGGCGACGTTGTTGTCCTTGGCGATTTCGAAGCACTGCCGGCAGGAGATTTCGTTGTTCTGGGAGCATTTTTTGATTTCTTCGTAAATTTTTTCTTTGTCGGCCATGTTTTTCCCTTTGCTATAACTATCCATCCAAGCGGATGATGCCGCTGATAGCCGTTACTATACCATCCCGGCCCGTTAAAAGCAAGGGCGGGCGGAGGGAAAACAAATTCCTGGCAATTTCCGGGGTGAGGCTTTGACAAACAGCCGGTTTTGCGATAGGATAAGGCCGTTATTTGACACGATAAAATATCGAACAGGATCGAACGGAACGATGTGGCGACATATAGCGGTGCGGCTGGTGCTTTGCCCGGTGCTTTTATGGGCGATTTATACCA
>JAKQBU010000085.1 GCA_029573975.1 Planctomycetota bacterium | reverse complement strand
AGAAACGACTTCAATATCGATCCACTCGATTTCTGGAGAAAAAATGACGCACCGGACCGCGAGGGGATGACCGAGATTCGTTATATCGAGGGGCTGTATGACTTCTGGGAAGAACTCAAGCGGCGCAAGCCCGGCTTGATTGTCGAGTGCTGCTGCAGCGGCAATCGGCGCTTCGACCTGGAAACCATAACCCGAACCGTCAATCTCTGGCGGAGTGATTATTTCCGGGAATCCAATTGCAATCAGGCCCAGATGTATGGCTTGAGTCATTATGTGATTTTGCACGGATTAGGAACCCTGTCGTTGGATACATATGATTATCGAAGTGTGTTAGGCCCTAGTATCGTCGTGGAGTGGCCTGTGGATAATCCGGGTTTTGATTTTAACCTGGCTAAAAAAAACATCGACTTGTTCTATAAAACCAGGGAATTGTTTTATGGCGATTATTATCCGTTGACTCCCTATTCTGTCAAACAAACCGTCTGGCTGGCCTATCAGTTCCATCGGGACGATCTGGCCAGGGGAGTCGTGTTTGCGTTTCGGCGACCGGTGTGTGAAGATTCGGAACTGATGGTACGGCTGGGCGGCCTTTTGCCTGATAAACGATATGAAGTGGAAAATGTGGATACTCACCAGAAAGTTATATCCAGCGGCTCGGATTTAGCCGCCGGGCTGAAGATTCAGGCAATGGAAAAACCGCAAGCGATTGTTCTTCTATACCAGCAAATGGATTAAAATCAGATTATATACTACAGAGTATTTTAAGGAAAGGTTTTTGATGGATACGATAAAAATGCAAGTGAAGACCAAACCTCGCCGGTGTACGGCGGGGGAATCAAGCTACGAAGAAGTGGGGAAGACCGGATTGGCGAATATGGCGTTTCAGATTTACCTGATCCGCGAGTTTGAGCAGACGCTGCTGAAGCTCTTCGGGGACGGCAGTGTGCACGGGCCGGTGCATACCAGTATCGGGGAGGAGGCCTGTGCCGCCGGGGCGATGGCGGGGATCGGGCCGGAGGATATGATCGCTTCGACGCACCGGGCGCATCATCACTATCTGGCGAAGCTGGTCAGCTTCTATCAAAGCGGGGGATTCGAGGCGCTGGGGGGTGCGGTTCCGGAGGCCCTGCAGACGGACATTACCCACCTGATGGGCGAGATTATGGGTTTGTCAATCGGCTGCTGCGGCGGCCGGGGCGGATCGATGCACTTGCGGAATGCCCGGATCGGCGTCATCGGGACCAATGCGATTGTGGGCGGCGGAATCCCGCTGGCGACCGGGGCGGCGTTTGCCCAGAAATACAAAAACAGCGGCAAGGTGGTGGTTTGTTTCCTGGGGGATGGAGCGGTGAACCAGGGGTCGTTTCATGAGGCCCTAAATCTGGCGGGGATCTGGAAGCTGCCGGTGATTTATTTTGTCGAAAATAATTTATATGCGGTGGCGACCGCCGCCCAGAAATCCACGGCGACCGAAGATATTGCCGTCAAGTCGGTGGCGTATGGGATCGAAGGGGTGATCGTCGATGGGATGGATCCGGCGGCGGTGCGGCAGGCGGTGACGGAGGCGGCGAAACGGGCCAGGCAGGGCGGCGGGGCGACGCTGATCGAGGCCAAGTGCTACCGGTATCTGCACCATGCCGGCTCGGCGCCGGGCAGCGGGTTTGGCTACCGCGGTAAGGAAGAGGAAGATCAATGGACGCTGAAAGATCCGCACAGTACCTACCCCAAAACGCTGGTGGCGCACAAGATCATGACGGAAGAGCAGAATCAGATGCTGCTGGCGATGGCGCAAAAAGCGGTGCTGACGGCGCGGGAGGCCTGTGCCCGGCTGGTGGACGGCAAGCTGGTGACGCGGGAGGAACTCTGGCCCGATCCGAAAACGGTTCAGATCGGGATTCGCAGCGACGGCCGCGAATTTAAGAATGCGATTTATCACGAGAAGGAGGATTTTTCGGAGTTTACGACCCTGAGCTATTCGGAGGCGATTGCCGCCGTTACCGGGCGGCATCTGGAGCAGGATGCGGATGTGTTTGTGCTGGGGGAAGAGGTGGCCAATTTCGGCGGCGGGCCGTATGGGGCCACCAAAGGGCTGCCGCAGAAGTTTCCCAGCCGGGTCTTGAATACGCCGATTTCCGAATGCGGGTTTAGCGGGCTGGGCGGCGGGGCGGCCATGTGCGGGCTGAAGCCGGTGGTCGAGATCATGTTTCCCGATTTTGCCCTGGTGGCGGCGG
>JAKQBU010000083.1 GCA_029573975.1 Planctomycetota bacterium | reverse complement strand
TAAATACCACATAATTGCCGTTAACCGTGCCATTCTGTGATTCCACCAGAGCGGTATCTGTTCCCATCTCATCATAACCCAGCAAAGTGTTCGACGTACCGCGAATGGTGAAGGTCTGGGTATTGGTCACGGCGCCGCTGTTGAAATAAACATACACATCATAGGCGGCAAACGGGATATCCGTAAAGGTGCCGCTCATCGTAGTACCGGCCACATAAATATGTCCGCTAATCAGGGCATCATCCCCCGGATTGCCCGTGGCCACAGCCGCCGCCGTTACGGCCCCGCCGCCGCTGCAGGCGAACCGGGTATAGGTTGAGAAACCCAGATCGTTATCCAGGAAGAGCTTTGTACCGGTCATCCCGGTATAATCGTTCCAATTCCCTACCGGCACTACACCGGCCATGTTCGTACCTACGGCTGCCCCTGAGGCTTGCAGGTTCACACTGATCACTTCTCCATCCGGCCCCAGAGTGGGCGCCTCGATCGTAGTAAACGTCCAGACATCTCCGGTCACATGGATGGGATAATCGTAGGGATTCTCAGGATCATAGGGCAGATTTGGATCCTGTATATATCCGTTTACATCGACCCGCCAGCTATAGGTCCGGCTCATAATCAGATCCGGATCCACATCATAGCTATCGTCAGGTAAACCAGTTTCAGTAGGACTGGCATTCGGGTCAAAATTCGGATCCGGCTGCACATAAATATCATAGGTTAGGTTAGCCAAACCATCGTTTACAAACCAGGATAGGATGGCTTCCGGAGCCACTTCCACCGCTCCATCGGCAGGATTGGGATTCTGGGCCTTATAATAGGAAAGGGGAACCGACGCCACACTGGTGATGACGGCATTCAACATCGTCGTATCGGAACCGAGTGCATCGTACTGGCCTAGGACAAAATCAATTGTATCACCCGCCTGGATACCGGCGATGTATTTTTCAAAAGGTTGAGCACTGTTGGTATTAGCTACCTCCAGGATCACATATCCATCGGCTTGACCACCATTGACAACAATAAACTCAGATACGGTACCGGTTAAACCGGGAGAAAAGGCTCCCTGAATCTTTACCGCCGGTTCATTGGCCGGAGCTGTCCAGCGTGCTACACAGGCATAATTTCCCGCCGGAGCGCCGCCGCCACCAGGCAAAAAGTATCCCGGGTGCATGGCAGTCTTGCCTACCTGGCAGCCGGCCATGGCACCTACATCAGCATTGTAATTGTGGAAAAGAACAGGGATCAGGGTAGCATTAAAGCCATACCAGGTATTATTCTGGATATCACCACCCATGGTATAAACATTCGCAAACAGACCGAAGGTATAAGGTAATACCATACTGCCCACTTCCGGGTCGGTCGTATAACCATAGGACCAGGCACCGTTGGGATTACCGCTGGTAAAGGATATCTGTCCATTGAAATCCCAACTGTCTCCCACACCGCCTGAGGCCGCCATCGGCAGCGTCAGGCATACCAATAAAATTACTGTACACTTTCTCATTGTTTTTTCTCCTTAAACTAAAATTTCGTACGTTTTCTCACATCACACCATGTACTTTTCGTTCTGCTTATACCTATCCGCGGTTCGTTTCATCACCTCCTTTTCCATCCGCTATGTATCCTTCTGGGGTTTCCATCGTTTATAATTCCGTACATATTTCATAGGCCGGATCACTGCACTGCAGCCAGTCCCGGCTGAGCAGGGCAAAATCCTCCAGATTCACATAACAATCCCGGTTCAAATCACCGGCGATATAATCCCCGCTGCAATTCCCAGCGCCGCTTACCACCGTCAGCCGGAAGTCCACCATCGTATTGCCGGGCGAATTGGAAAAGTAAACCGTTTCCCCGGCATTCAAAGTCAAAGTATTACTGTAGGTAGCCACTACGTTAACTCCGCCATACGCATCCAAAACCGCGTTCCAGGGCGCGGAAAAATCCGGCAGCGTTACCCAAACCTGCGTGCCTTTGCCGTCCGTCATGCTCTCAAACGCCGCCTCGAAGGTATAATCCCCTGCCTCCGGGGCCGTAAAGGCGACACTGGAATAAGTTGCCGTATAACTTCCGCTTTGCAGATTGATCCCGTATGCCTTCCAGCGAAATCCCCAACTGGCCAGGGCGTGATCGGAGGTATTGTGATTCACCGCCCCATACAGATCCCGATCGGTAGGTGTGGTCCAGGCCCAGAACTGCACCACCTCGCCGGTTCCGAGTACTGTCAGAATATGATTATTCTCATACACCAGAAACCGCGGGCCAAGACCGGCGGTCCAGTCCAGCATGCCACAGGTCCAGACGCCGCTGGGATTGCTCGTCCCGGAGTATTCCGCCGCAAAATCCCAGGCTTGCACGGACGAAACCATGCTGTGAATGGACGCGGCTAAAACCAGCAAAACGTGTAACTTCTTCATATCTCAATCTGTCAAGTAACTTATATAAATCAGGAACAATATGCAGACGATTGGAGCTAAATCGTAACGAGGTATGGAGATGAACCTGACAGGAGAGACATGACATCACGCACTTACTATTCGCAAGGAATTATATTCTTGCATGCCCAATCCAAGTCCCTATAATTTTCGTGGTGGAGTTCATCTCCGCCATATGGTAGAGCCGGTAATCGCTCTGCAAAAGTATTTTACCGGCTCTCTTTTGTTTCCATTGTTTTCTCCGAATCTCCTTTTCTAACTTTAAATCTTAAACGAACCTAACTGATTGACCGCCTTGAGCCAGTCATATACCTTCAAATGATACTCCCCCGCGTCGGAGACATGCTTTCGCGTCCATTTTACCGCCTCTGCCGGGTCCCGCTGGGCCAGGGCCTGGAAAATCTGGGTATGATACCGGTAATCCAGTTCCAACTGATCGGTATAGCTGGTGCCCGGCAGCATGGCCCGAATCCGCAATACCCGCGTCATCATATTCATCTTATCCACAATTTCCATCATATAGGGATTGCGCGACGACTTCATCAGGGTCCCGTGAAATTCCGTATTGAGCTGGTGCAGCGTAACCGCCTCCGGGCCATCCATATAATAGATATGACGATTTTCCTGGGCCTTCTTCTGCCAGGCATCTTTGATTCGCTCCAGGGTTTTCTTGTGTTCCTGGAGATTCCCCTCCAGCAGCCGGATTTCCTCAACGGTAATCCGTTCAATGGCCAGCTCCGAACAGGCACTTTCCATATAAAGCCGCATCTCAAAGAACCGTTTCACTTCGTCCCGGTCCACCCGCCGCGGTCGCACCCCCACCCGCGGGATCTTCTCCACCATCCCCTCGCTCTCCAGCTGAATGATCGCCTCCCGCACCGGCGTGTAGCTCATATCCACCGACTTGGCCACCTGCACCATCGATAGATACCTTCCCTCCGGCCATTGTTCGGTCAGGATTTTCTCTCTGACATACTGATAAGCCTTGCTTTTCAGGTCCGACGCCATTACTTCTCTTTCTATCTTCCGAACTGTTTTATCTTCGAAACGAGCTTATATATAAACATGTATATATGCTTATATATAACAAATCATCGGTTATTGCAAGGGAAAACTTCCTAAAAAAATAATTCCGTGATACCACCGGGCTTCTTTTACCAAAAAAATGTTATAATTGTTTAATATATAATAATTTACAAATCCTGATTGAGTTTCTGAACCCGTTCCTTGAATTGCTGAAAACCGCTATAACCCACCCGCTGATCCAGGGAAGGCAGGATGGAATTGTTATGCAGCAGCGGTTCGTCGGGATTGACCCCGTATTCCCGGCAGGAAAGGTCAAAAAGCGGCGTACCGGGGACGGGACTATACTGGCAAAGTTTGATTTTGACGCCCAGGTCATGGACGGCTAGGACCGATAACTCATTTTCCCGCATCGACTGGCCCGGCAGGCCGGTCAGAACATACGCTTCGAGCTGGCTGGGGGAGTAACCGGCGTTTTTAAGGTGAGTCACAGCCGCTGCGAAATCTTGATCGGTGATTTTGCCGTCGCTGGCGGTTTGGGCCAGGCTGTCGGGGGCGGCGGACTCATAGCTCAGCCGGATCATCTGAAAACGGCAGGCATACATCCATTCAGCCACTTCAGCCGTGATAAAACGGGCATGCAGGCCGTTAGGGCAGTGAAAGACCAGCGGCAGGTTCAAATCCTGAACCCGCCGCAAAATCGGGATAATGTGCCGCTGGGCATCGACCAGCAGGGCATCGTCCGTAATGGCAATATGGCATTTTCCCTGAATCGGCGTCACCAGCGGCAAAAGGCTCAGCAGTTGTTCCACAAAGGTGTCGGGGGCCAGACGCTGGAGCCGCGGTTGGAGGATGCGGCTGGCACAGTAATCGCAGCGGAAGGGGCAGCCAAGACTGGTCATCAGGGCCAGATAGTCCAGTCGGCCATACAGGTCGTAGGCGGGCGCGGGCCAACTGGAAAATTCCGCTGCGACCGGCTGATACGGGATTTCATTGCCGGGCAGGGTCGAAAGCCATTGCAGCACTGGATTGATATCGCAGCCGGTAAATAGCCGGTCGGGCTGACAGACTCTTTGGGCGTGTTCGGGCATAAGCGCGGCATAGATACCCCCCAGGCCGATGGGAATACCTGGCAGAATCTTGCGAACCAGTGAAATCGTCTCACGCACACCGGGATACCAGTAGGTCATGATACTGGTCAGCAGAACAGCGATAGGTTTTTCCTCCCCAACCAGCGATTCCAACGCGCCTGTCACGATATCTTCCGGCAGGCCATGCCGACGATAATATCGGGGGATGTCTTTGAGACAGGCCGGCCTCTCGATAATCTGGCCGAAATATTTCCCGGTGCCGTTGTTTTTGACGACGGGCGGCTGATGCCGGGCCAGCAAAGCCGGGTGGTGGCGATCCATGCAATCAAGCAGGCGAACGGTATAGCCCACCCGGCGCAGACGCGCGGATAAGTACAGCAATCCCAAAGGCTTACTAAACAAATCGTGCGCCGCGAAATCATACACCGGCGGATTGATTAACACAACCGTTTTGGCCATAAGGTTACTGTAGTGGTTTTGTCCCCTTCCAGCAAGGCGGCAGGAAGTACCCCTCAGGCATTTTCTTGTTCTCCTGCCGCAAAAGCTTATAATGGCGCTCATACAGATTTGCACCTTTTGCGTGACGAATCGTCCTTTTTCGACAGGAGAAATAGTGATGCTGATTATAGGGATCCTGGTATTATCCGCTTTGGTTCTGGTTTTAGGCGGCCGCTTTTATGCCCCTCTGATCGGCAGGGTATTGGGAGAGCAGCCGGGCCGGGTCACACCCGCCGTGTCCATCAACGACGGTCGGGACTATGTGCCCACGCGGACACCGGTGGTCTTTGCCCACCATTACGCCTCCATTGCCGGGGCCGGTCCGATCATCGGGCCGGTGCTGGCGATTTTTTACGGCTGGGGGCCGGCGCTGCTGTGGGTCTTGCTGGGCGGGATCTTCCTGGGAGCGGTACATGATTTTATGGCCACCCATATCGCCATGCGTGAAGGCGGCAAGAACCTCACGGTAGTGGCCCGGCGCTACATCGGCCGGGGTGCCTTTGTGATGCTGCTGATCTTTATGGTAGCGCTCCTGGCCCTGGTCTGTTCCTCCTTTCTGGATTTATCGGCCACCGCGCTGACCTCGAAGGTAGATATCGCCACCCTGGAACTGCCCGTCGGCCAGACTCTGTTTCGAGTGCAGGACGGCCAGGCCGTCATCGGTGGGATTGCCTCCACGTCCGTCATCGTGATTACCGCTTTTTCTCCTCTGATTGGCTTTTTGTACATAAAAAGAAAATCCTCCATCTGGTTATGTTCCTTATTGGCTATCATTATTTGCGGCGTTTCCATATGGATTGGTTTGCACTTTCCGATGTCAGTCAAACCGCAAACCTGGAAACTGATGATCAGCGGCTATGTTTTGGTAGCCGCCGGCGTCCCCATCTGGTTTTTTCTGCAAAGCCGCGATTTTATCAACGTACATATCTTATATGCCGGTATCGTCTTTCTTTTTATCGCAATCATAGCGGCCGGATTGCGGGGTGGAGGCCAGGCGGGTTCGGCAGCCGCTATGATAC
>JAKQBU010000049.1 GCA_029573975.1 Planctomycetota bacterium | reverse complement strand
TGTTTAATCCGCTGTTTTGCGCGATGATTCTGGCGGGGGAGACCGGCGGGACGCTGCCGATGGTGCTGCAGCGGCTGGCCCAGTATTTTGACAATCGGGATGCGCTGGTGCGGAAGATCAAGGGAGCGATGGCGTATCCGGTGTTTGTGCTGATTTTCGTGATTTTGATGGTGGTGGTCATCGTGACCTTTATCATCCCGCGTTTTACGGTGATTTTTGATCAACTGCACGGGAAACTGCCCTTTTTTACGCAGACCTTTATGACGGTGTATCACGGGATAATGGGCGGTGCGATTTATATTCTTCTGGGGCTGGGCCTGGCAACGGCGGGTTTTGTCTATTATTTTAAGACGGCCAGGGGGCATGAGCGAATCTGCCAATATCTGCTGAAACTGCCGTTTATCGGCAAGATTTTATCGCAGGGCTTTATCTCGATTTTCTGCCGGACGATGTCCACGCTGCTGTCGGCGGGCGTGTCGGTGATCGATGCGCTGGGGATTTTGTCGGGGATGACCAGCAACGATATCATCAAGCGGGCGGTGCAGCGCACCAAGGGATATATCATCGAGGGGTCGAATATTTCTCTGAGCATGGCGGCCAGCGGTTTTTTCCCGAGCATGGTTACGAAGATGACGCAGATCGGGGAAGGGAGCGGGTCGCTGCCGGAGGTGCTGGACCGCACCAGCGATTTTTATGAGAAGAAGGTGGATGTGGTGATCAAGAAGCTGACCGGTTTTCTGGAACCGGCCCTGATCATTACGGTGGGGGCGATTGTGCTGGTGGTGGTACTGGCCTTGTATATGCCGATTTTCACCATGTCGGATGTGAGCATGCAGTAAGGCCGGGCGGCGGGGGATTATCGGGCGTTGCGGGGGCCGGGTTTCAGATTGTCATCCCTTTGTATCGATTGTAACGATGGTATCGTTTGCGGGCCATTTCTTTCTGTTGTTTTGCCGAATTTCCGGTGAATTCCGGCATGGGGACGGCCGAAGATAGTATTGCAGGATATAGCCAGCCATTGGTAGCTGGTAGGAAGTGCAGCCGTATTTCGTGTGGAAATACAGCTTTTCAGGAATTTTTTTTATGGAGATGTGGTTATGACGAAGCGATAAGGTTTTACACTGGTGGAATTGATGGTAGTGGTGTTGATCGTGGGCGTGCTGGCGGCGGTGGCGATTCCGCTGCTGACAGGCCGGATTGCCCAGGCGCGGTGGTCGGAAGCGTGTGCCGGAGCCGGCACGATCCGGACGGCGGTGCGGACGTATTTTGCGGAGAATCCCACGGCGGCGCAGGCGCTGACCGGCAAGATGGATGTAGCGGCGACGCAGAATGCGCTGGGGATTACCTCGACGGATCTGACGGGGACCTATTTTGTTCCCGGCGATTATAAGATTGACTCGGTGAGTGCCACCGGGATGGCGGCGATTACGGTAACGGGCAGCAATGCGGCGGTATCGGGCGCGAGCTATACGATGAGTACCGCCGGCGTATGGGCGAAGAACTAAGGTAGCGAATCCGACGACAGAACCAGGAGGAGGATCTACCCCGGTAGGTCCTCCTGCTTTCTATCCGCTGAGGTGCAGTGTGGTTTCGGGAAATGACAAACGGAATCGATATGGATTTTCGCTGATCGAGGTGGTGATTGCCATCGCCGTGATGGCGGCTGCCACGTTCGGTTCGTTAGTCTATGAATATCATGCCACACGACACGCGCAAATGGCGGAGGCGGAAATTGTCGCAAAAAACATTGCCCACCTGCTGATTGATGACTGGAAGAGTACGGGGGGGGTGGAAAGTTATGATCCCGTTTCCCTGAATCTGGGATTTTCCAGTACGACGGAAGACGGCTATGACTATACGACGACGATAGACGGGATTTTCCTGTTTATGAATTTGTCGTATGCGGATATAGACAGCGATACGGAGACGGAAACCACCTTGCGGGAAATCCAGGTTCAGGTGCGGTGGCGAAACGATTTCGGCCCAGGTGCCATAACCCCGGACGCCCCTTCGATTGTTCTGACCACCTATGTCCGGCGCGACCAGTCCAACGGATGAGATATGAATGAGATTCAGATGGTACCCATTGACATGATATTCCACAGGAAAAAAAATCTCGGATTCACGCTCGTAGAGCTGGTGGTGGCGATGGTCATTCTGATTATTCCCTTACTGGTGCTGGGATCTCTGATGGCATTCGGCCAGCAGCGGTGGGTGGATATCTACCGTTCCGCGAATGCGGCCATCCAACAGGATGCCCTGGTAACCCGGACGACGTTCAGCAATCTGGGGCGGAAGGCCAACCGGGTGGATTATACCCTTTATACCTGGAGCAATAACCAATATGCGGAAGCGGTGCCGCAGAGCGGCCAGACGATTGCGGTAGGAAAAGCGGTGGAATTCCGTTACTGGGATACGGACAGTCCGCAGGCGAGTTATATTGATGTGCGAAATACCGGAACGCATTACGCCTTTTTGTATCAGGACGGCACCCGGCTCAAGGCCGATTATGGTTTGGTGGATGCCGCCAGAGTGGGGGCGGTTTCCGGCGGAAGCCGAAGGACGCCGGTTCGAACGGATATTCTCGCCAACCACGTCACGAGTTTGGAATTCAGCCACAGTATCGTATCTGGGAATATAGGACAAGGTTCGGTCCGAATCCAAATGGTGCTGACGGATCCGGCCAGCGGGGAAACCGAACAGGTGAAGACGGCGGTACTGCTGCGGAATATATGGCCGCGCTAGAAATCGGGAATGGCGAATATGGAAAAAATAGCTGAGACACAAGGGATTCGACCCGGAAGAAAACGGGCGCCGCGGGGATCGGTGCTGCCGTTGGTTCTGGCGGGGGTAATCATTCTGATGCTGATCGGCGGGGGATTGATGAGTTTGTCGCTGGGAATCCGGCAGGCGGCCAAAAAGGAAAAAAATGAAACGGTGGCGCTGCTGGCGGCGGAAGCGGGCCTGGAGCGTGCGGTGTATTGGATGTGCCAGCAGCCGGATCTGCTGAATTCGCTGCAAGGGGGGCCCCACACGGGGGTAGAAACGTTCAGCAACAGTACCTGCGATTATTCTGTGGATATTCATGATTATATCGGTTCCCGGCTGGTGTACCGGGTGATATCGAATGGCCATGCCGGGATTTACAACCGGACGGCGGATGTGTATTTATTGCAGGGGTCAACCGGCTGGGACATGGGTATGTGCCGGGTTCCGAGCGGTTCGGCCTCCACGTCTCCGGTGAATTTTGCCACGGGGGAAGTCATCGATATCCCCATTCATATCAATTGCTACGGCAATCCCGATGACAGTGAACGGGATATCCATATCAGCGGCACACCGCAGTTTCTCCAGGTCGTGGAGATGGGGGAGTCCAAAGGCAGCAAATACCCGTCCAGCATTATGAATTTATTTCAGTCCGGTATTTATTTTAATCAGCCGGATTGTAAAGTGACGAATGAAGCGGTTATCCAAAGCAAAATGAACCGATTTCAATCTACCACCAAGGCTCAGTTTGTTTTTACGCCGGCGGCCAATGCGGCCGTAACCAATGCCCAGGCGGCGGTCCAACTGGAATTTTACCGGGGGGCCGACGGCATCGGATATGTGGAGATTACCAACCACTGTTCCGTGCGCGGGTATCGGCAATCCTCCTCCAACAACACGTGGGATTTCCGGGTTGTACCGGGGACGGATGCGACCCAATTCAACCGGTATTATATTTACGGGTATCATTACATTCCGCAAAACGCGGTGGCAACCGGGCAGCGGTTTGTGGTACCGATGACCGCCACGGAGGTATCGCCGTATTACGGCAGCACCCAGGCGCCGCCGTGCGGCCAGATTTTTGTGAACGGGAATGTGATTATTGGCAGCAAAATCGAAAATGCTGCGAGTTTGAACGCCGCCCGCCTGAACACGGTGCAGGGGAAAATGATTGTCGTGGCGACCGGCAACATTTGGATTGCGGATTCGCTGGAAGTATCGGATTACGATAATGCAGGCACCTATTACCCCCGGAACGGGAACGGGATGCCGGGGGATGATAATCCGAATTCCATCGGGCTCTTAACCCAGGGTGTGATACGAGTGGTGGATCCGGGATTGATTGAAACCCTGGGCGGGCCTACCGCGATAGGCGGCGGGAGTGCGGTGTATGAACCGATCAGCCTGCGGGATTCGGGGTATCCGGCAGGGAGTTATCACCGGCATTTGCCGGATCCGGTGATTATCGAAGCGGCGATGATTATCGGGGGGGGCGGTTTTGGAGCGGAAAATGTCAAGCGCGGATCGTATGGCGGGCGCAAGGAAACCAGCGGGTCCCAGGATGACCTGATTATTCGAGGTACGATTACGGAAGTCATCCGGAGCGTCGTAGCCCAGGTGGGGACGGATGGTTTTCGCAAAATCTATTACCATGATTTGCGGATGATGGAAGGAGTTTTACCCAGCGATATCTGGCTGCGGGGGAAATTTATACCCGCCCCGGCCGGCTGGTATGATTATCGCTAATACAACAAGCTCAGGTGAAAGAACTATGTTTCATTATACCAAACGAGAATCATTCGGACTGGATATCGGCACGGCGGCGGTTAAACTGGTTCAACTGCAAAAAACGGGGGAGGACTATCTGGTGCAGGCGGTTTGGCGCACGGACATTTCACCGGATCGGGATCCGGAGCGATTTCGGAATAACGCGGTGGCGGCCATCCGGGAATGTGTGGAATCGGCCAAGATCAAGACTCGTCATGCCGTGTGCGGGGTCAGCGGGTCTGAGGTGATCGTGCGGAATTTCAGTTTTCCGGAATTGCCGGAGGAGGAAATCGAGCCGGCGGTCCGGATGGAAGCGGCCCAGGTATGCCCGTTTGAGATGGAACAGGGCGTAGTGGTGTATAATCAGATTCCTTTCCGGAATTCATCGGAGGGTGGAAGTGGAAATGTGGCGGTGGCGGAGAAGAAAACCACGGGGATCCTGGTAGCGGCTCCGAACAAGACCATCAAAGCCAAACAAATGCTGGTCAAGAGCGCCGGTTTGAATTGTGCGATTATGGATACGGAAAGTCTGGCCTTGCTGAACGGCCTTCGCAGTTACCGGCGGATTCCGCCGGGGCAGGCGCTGGTTTTGGTGAATGTGGGAGCGAAGTATTCGAATGTTGTCATAACCGCTGGGGACGGGATTCCATTTATGCGGGATTTGCCCCAGGCCGGGTCCACGATGATCGAGCAGATCGCCCAAGAAAGCCAGATGACGCCGGAGCAGGTTAGGGCCTGTCTGCGGGATCCGCGGCAGGCGGCGGGCGGGAATCCGGAACTGGCCGGGCGGCTGAAAAGGGCTTGCCAAAACCTGCTGTCGGACATTTCGGAAACCATCCGTTATTATAAAGCGCATATTGGCTTTGCCCAGACGGAAACGGTTTTGGTCAGCGGCGGATTTGCGCTGGTTCCCGGATTTCTGGAATATCTGGACAGCGAACTGCCGGAAGCAGTGGTCCGGTGGAATCCGTTTGACCAGATTTCCTGCGGGAAGAATGTGACGGGGGCGGATTTTATCCAGCAGTCCGGTCCGGCCTTTGCGGTGGCGGCCGGTTTAGCCATGAGGTCCATTTAATATGTACACTATAGATCTACTTAAGGGAGAAGGAATTCCCGTTAAAAGCAAGCCGCTGCATATTATCCGATCCAGTATCCCCTTTTCGGTCCTGGTCATCGCGGCGGTCGCTCTGGCGGGTTCTTATGTCAGCAATCAGGTGATTATCCATCAGCTTCATACGAAACTGGTTTCTTACACGGAAGATGCGGAATTTGTGGAGGTAGCGCATTTTATCCAGGAAAACCAGCAGCAGCAGAATACCATCCAGGGGATTTTGACGGAAGTATCGCAATCCGTTTTCTACCACCGGCAATGGACTCCGGTGCTGGTGGAGGTAATCGAAACCCTGCCGGAAACGCTGATTCTGAACCATCTGGCCGTGCAGCGTCAATCTCTCCGGCAAAGAGAGCAGAACGCCGAAGGCAAACCGGTGGATGTTACCTGGTATCAATATACGCTGGAAATCGGCACGGAGAGCAATCAGGGCCTGGAGGCCAACGCGATTATTCAGGAATTTGTGCATTCCTTGAGAACCTCGGATTTTTTGGCTTCTCAAATTGATGAAATGACCGTGGTATCCAAACAGAACGAGGACAATGACAGCGACAACAACATGCGTTATCAAATAGATTGTGTTTTTAAACGAGCCAGGTAAGATTTAAACAGGTGATCCATGACCGAAGCAGACAAGAAAAAATTACAGATTATCATTCTGGTATGGGTGTTGGGCCTGGGTGTGCTGGGAGCTCTGTATGCCCTGGTGCTGATGCCCCAGCAGAATGCATTGCAGGCGGCGCAAAAGCAGGTGGAAGAGGAAGAGCAAAGACGGCAGGATCTCCGCCTGGCGAGTATGCCGACCAGCCGTGAAAAACGGACGCAGCAAGTGGAAAGCCTGGATCAGCAGCGGATGGAAATGGTGGGGGATTTTACCGATTCCAGCGGGATTACGTTTGCGGTGAATGAGATGGCGCGGGAACAAAACCTGAAAAATTTCACCAGCAGCACGGTGAAATACGGGAGCGACGCGGATTATGAAAAGTGCGAATTTCTGACTGAGCAGAGAATCCGTATTTCCTTTCAGGCGGATTTTATCGATTTTGTGAAATTCGTCAATGTGCTGGAGCGGAGCCGGCCGGTTATTTTTGTGGATCAATTTGCCGCTCATCGTGACGATGAAAATCCGGCGGAGGTAAAAGCGGATATGGAGCTGGCCTGTTTTGGCCGGAAGAAAACGGCGGACAGCCAGGCGCCAGAGGCCCGGAAGTAAATCGGCTAATTTTAGAAAGTCGGGATATTGAGATATGGCAATACAAGACGATACGATGAAAATCATAGCGGTTTCCAATCACAAAGGCGGCTGCGGGAAGACCACGACAGCGGTCAATCTGGCGGCGGCGCTGGCGGAGAGAGGGAATTCGGTGCTGCTGCTGGATATGGATTCGCAGGGGCATGCGACTCTCGGGGTCGGAGTGAATCCCTATGAATTGCAGCGAAGTCTGTATGATCTGCTGGTGCGGGAGCAGACGGGTTGGGAAGAGGTAATTCTGCGGACCCGGTATCCCCATCTGGACCTGGTTCCCAGCAATGTATTGCTCTCCGGGGCGGAGGGGGAGATCATGGGGTGGCCGGAGAGAGAATCGGTATTGCGCCGCCGGCTGGAGCGGCTGGCGGGCGGCTATGCGTATTGCCTGATCGATTGTTCGCCGTCGCTGAGTCTTTTGACGATCAATGCGCTGGCGGCCGGTACGGAGCTGCTGATTCCGATTCAAACGCAGTATTATGCGGTGGAGGGCCTGAAACAACTGCTGGAGACGGTACAGATTATCCGGGAACGGTTTAACCCGGATTTAAAGATTCTGGGTTTGCTGCTGACCTTTGTGGAAAGCCGCACCAAGCTCAGCCATGACATTGAACAGCAGATGCGCAATTATTTCGGGGAGTTAGTATTTGATACAGTCATCCGTAAGACGGTTCGTCTGGCGGAGGCGCCGAGTATGGGGGAGCCGATTCAGGTCTATGCTCCGGATTGTACAGGAGCGGAAGATTACAGGCAATTAGCGGAAGAGATAGAATATGGCAAAGCGAAAATCCGGACTGCACAAGCAGATCTCGTCAATATTTGACGGAGTCCCGTACCCCAACGAGAATCCCTCCGAACTGCGCAGGAACCCTGTAGAAGGGGCGCAGAGGGAAGAGGGGGCGATTTCCGAGGAATCGCCGGCGGCGGAAGTTTCCGCGGGCGAAGGGGAAGCGGCTTTTTCTTCGGCGTGCCAGGAGCCATTCGTGCCGGCGGCAGAGCCGGTGGAATTCGCCGATTTTTCCGTGCCGGAAACGCCCACTTGTGATAAAGCGAGTTCTTTTTCTTCGCCTTTGGCGGAAAGGAGTCTGCCGCCGGTTGATTTGGCGGCGGAGAGCTATAATTATAATACCCCGGCTGAGGCGGAACCGGCTGCCGAGCCGGTTCGCAGCGAAAAACCGGCTGGTAAAACTCCCCCGCCGGCGGCGAGAAAGGCAGCGACAGGAGCGGGGAACCGGCGAAATAAGGTCATGGTGGTGTTATCCCTATTTCTGGCGGTTCTGCTGGTATTCTTATTGATGAATGCCTTTAATTTTCGTTTTAGCGGCCCCAGCACGAGTTCGGCCGAAACGGGCGGTGAGGTTTCGGCGGCGACCGCGGTTTTAGCCGCAGCCCCCCAGCCGGTCTGCTGGGAGAAACCTGAATTGGTCCCTGAGCAGCTGCGGAATCCAATGAATCCCGTGCTGACAAAATCCGTACCGGGAGCGGAAATGGGTCTTTCGTCCAGTGCGGGAGCGCCGGTTGCCCTGGAGATCCCGGAGTTTGCGATTAAAGGCATCGTGTATAGCGAGGAAAAGGCATCGGCCGTTATTGGTGCGGATATCATACATGAAGGCGATACCCTTCAAGGCGTTACGATTCTGAAAATTGCGCGAACCTATATTGAATTTGAAATGAATGGCCATAGGTGGAAACAGACGGTTCAGTAAAACAGATCCCGGGTTTGAAAATACCGAATCCGGAAAAATGGAAAGGATTACCGTATGAAAAATGGAAATATGATGGGGAACGGCCGGGGCCGCCTGATGCTTGGGATTATCGGATGGCTTGCCGCACTGCCGGTCCTGGGGCAGGAGATGAATCCGGAACCATTGGCAGCGGAACCAGCGACTGTCGTTCAGGAGCCGGCTGCCGCCCCCGCGGCCGTGAATCCGGTTGCTGTCGGGGAAGCCGCCGCCAGCGAAGAAGCGAACCCCTCGACGGTCGTGCAGAAAAAAATGAATAAGATTATCAGTGTGAATTTTCGGGCCACTCCGATTGACGATGTGATACGTACCTTTGCGGATCAGGGCGGGATTGATATTGTCAAGAGTCCGGATGTGAAGGGGGAAGTGACGGCGATGCTGAACAACGTTCCGCTGGGGGAGGCGCTGAATAATATTTTGGCAGCGCACGGTTTTGGATATATTGAGACTGAAAATATGATTCGCATCGTTCCCCTCACCACGATTGAGGTGCAGAAGCAGCAACTGATCAGCAAGGTGTACCGGATTACGTATGCGGATGTGAAAGAGGTGGAAGCCTCGCTGGCCAAATTTATATCGGACAAGGGGAGTCTTTCATCCAATCCGGGGACCAGCAATATCATCGTTACGGATGTGGAGGATAAGATGAAGGCCATCGATGATTTTATGCTGGAAATTGACCGGATGACGCCTCAGATTCTGGTGGAAGCGCGGATATACGATATTTCCAGCACCGACCAGCTTGATTTGGGGATTGAGTGGTTTGCGGGCCGGAATACGTATGTGGACGCGGATGGGAACATGCACGGGCCGACGCAGCCTTTTATCAATTCGGCGTTTGATTCGGCCATTGCCCGGACCAACAAGACCAGCAGCGGGATGCTGAATTTCGGGATTTTAAACGAGAGCATCGATATCGAGGCTACCTTTACGGCCAAGCAGGATGAGATCAGCGCCAAGCTGCTGGCCAATCCGCGGATCCTGGTGCTGGATAACGAGACGGCGAACATCAAGATTGTATCGGAACTGCCGTACCAGGAGCTGACCCAGACCTCCGGCGGGGGCAATATCGGCACGACCAGTTTTAAGGAGGTGGGCGTGGAACTGGAGGTGACTCCGCATGTAGCCCGGGACGGAATGATCCGCCTGAAACTGCGGCCCAAATTCAGCGTGCAGACGGACAGTGTGGCGATCGGGATGCCGAGCGATGGGGGCACCATTACGTTTCCGCAGCCGGTAGTGGATACGCGGGAAGCGGTAACGACGGCTCTGATCCAGGACGGCCAGGTGGTGGTCATCGGCGGATTGCGGAAGAAGGATTCGATTACGGAAGTGAGCAAGATTCCGCTGCTGGGCGATATTCCGCTGGCCGGGGCTTTGTTCCGGTTTGAAGGGGAAAAGACCGTCAACAGTGAACTGGTGGTCTTCATTACCCCGGTGGTGGTGACGGATTCAGCGCTGACGGAGCGGGAACGGACGCACCTGGACAATACGGATGCGGAATTGTGCACGCCGGCCTTCGGTGCGGCCCGTGTGGACCGGTGCCATCCCTAGGAAGGTGCTTGGTTGGTGTAATCCATCATCGGGTTTTGTGTTATGGCCGGCCATACCAAATTTGATGCAAGAAATATTTATCCGCACCGCAAGCTGT
>JAKQBU010000037.1 GCA_029573975.1 Planctomycetota bacterium | reverse complement strand
GGGGAATACGATGGCAGTGCCGTTTCAGTATGAGACGGAGGAGCCGCAGTGGATTACGGAACTGCGGGAGAAGCTGGGGCGGGAGCCGACGCCGGAGGAGATCTTTGAGGAGATGCTGAACGAACTGAATTTATCGGATGAAGAGATGAAGGAGATCCGGTCTATGGAAGAGGAAGAGGGGCAGGAGGAGAATCTGGAGGAAGGGGAAGGTGAGGAGGAGATGAATTTTAAGGAAGAGGAAGAGGAAGAGGATTTGGATGCGAAGGTGCGGGAACTAATGAGATAAAGAAGATTAAAAATCAAGATGTAAAAAGCAAAATTAAGGTATCGCCTGTGGCGGTAGAGATCGTTCATTGTGAAGAAACAGATTGGTGAAAAAGTGAAAAGGATACGGAATCGGCGGCGGCGGGGAGTGTCGATTCTGGAAATGCTGGTGACGCTGCTGATTGTGGCGCTGCTGATTGCGGCGGTGGTGGAAATTTTGCAGAATACGGGCCGGCAGATGGGCCAGATAACGGAGGAGATGACGCAGCGGGCGCTGATCCAGTCGAGCCTGGACAAACTGATGACGGATATTTCGCTGGCGGGGAAGGATCAGGCGACCCTGCAGGTGACGAACGATGCGTCGAGCTGGTATGAATCTTCGCGGGTAACGATAGAATGGCCGGATGTGCAGGGCGGAGAAGCCTATAAGCGGATCGACTGGGCGGCGGCCCCGGATCAGGACGAGGAGGGTTTGATTTTATACCGCCGCGTCAAGATAAAGGGCAGCCAGGAGGATGCCTATTTTATTCCGCTGTGTGAGAATTTGTATTCGTTTCAGGTGCAGTTGGCGGCGGCGGGTGAAGCATCGGCGGAGGATCCCAACAGCCAGCAGATGGTGGATATCGTGGTGGAGTCGTACCGGGACCGGAACCGGGATCCGGAACGGCTGCTGGTGGTGAGCCGGACGTTTTGCCGAGAGCGGATGGAATAAAAAATCAAATAGTATGCAAAGAATTTGTTTATACTTGTGAATATGATGAGACGGAAAGTGATACATAGCCGCGCAGGCGGCCTGGTTTTGCTGATGACGCTGGTGGTACTGGTGATCCTGGCTTCGGTGATCGTGCAGTTTCAGGCGGATACGAATCTGCTGGTGCGGGCCAGCCGGTACCGGCAGGAGAAGGTGCAGTGCACCTATGCGGCGGAATCGGGGATGATTATCGGCAGCCATTTGATACAGGAGGTATTCAAGAAGCCGGTGACTACCTCGCTGGCCGCGGAGGGAACCGGGGAAGTTACAAATTTAAATCCCTATGGTGATCCGAATGATCCGAATGCCTTTTCTGATCCGAATGATCCGAACAGCGGGAGTATGCAGTTGACGGCCGCGGATCCGGAATCACCGTTTCTGGTGTATAAAAAAACCATTGAAGTAGGGGAAGCAACGGTGGAAATCGAAATCCACGATGAAAATGCCAAGTGGCCGATGCTGTGGGTGCTAACTTCGCCTTTTGAGAATGACCGGGATGGAAAGTTGACGCGGGCGAATCTGAAACTGCTGGGGGACTGGCTGGGAGCCGAGGGGGAGGTGATGCAGGAGGCGGCGGAATTGACGCGGGAACTGGGTAAGAAAATAAAAATCCCAACTTCCGATATTACGGTGGCCACTACGAAAAGCCGTTCCTCGGACGGCAAGACAACGGCCAAGAGCAGCCGGAGCCGGCGAACCGTGCAGAAGAAGCGGATTGGGTACCAAAAGCGGTTGGCGGAACGGGACAGCCGGTACCTGGCGATGGGGCAATTTGCCAGCCAGTGGCAGGACGCGATTCTGCATACGGCGGAGTATGAGGTATTGAAAAAGGAAATGCGGCAGGAGGAACCGGTTCTGGAGTATCTGGGGATCTGGGGGAATACGAAAGTGAATGTGAACAACGCGTCGGCGGAGGTTTTGCAGGCGGCGCTGGAACCGGTTGGAATAACAGCGGACGTGGCTCAGGCGATTGTGGAGCAGCGGAAAACGAAGCCGATTGGGACTATTACCGCCCTGAACGATCTGCTGCCATCGGATAACCAGTTGCGGGAGGCGCTAGGGAGTCTGGCGGATGTCAAGAGCGATACGTTTTCGATTCATGTGACGGCGCGGCTGGGGAGAACCCATAAGACGCTGATTGCGGGGGCCTTTGTCGATGACCGGGGACGAGTGAAAAAAACAGGAACGATTCCGGGAGAATAATTTTGGCACAGAAAAGTTGTCTGGGAATTCATTATAGCAGCCAGGCTATTACAGCGGTGCTGGTGGAACGGCAGGGTACGGAGAACCGTGCGGTGGCGGATTGGCGGCTGCCGATTTCCCCGGCGGA
>JAKQBU010000031.1 GCA_029573975.1 Planctomycetota bacterium | reverse complement strand
ACCGCCGGTGGAGGCACCGATGGCCAGAATTTTCTGAGTGGTTTCCAGCATATGGGACGTTGCGGCGGTGTCGGCTTTGACGGGGGCGGTGGTCCGCACGGGCATCGGCCGAATGGCTTTGGAGGAAATCGAATGGATGATGCCGGCCAGCGTTTTGCAGGCATCGCCGACACTGTAGGACGGGCCGGGTTTGGCGACGACTTCGACGGCGCCGGCGGCAAGGGCTTCGATGGCGGTTTTGCTGCCTTTGGGGGTCAGCGAACTGAAGATGATGACCGGCATCGGGCGGTGTTCCATGATTTTCTTGAGGAAGGTGATGCCGTCCATGCGGGGCATTTCGACATCAAGAATCAGTACATCCGGCTCGAGATTGACGATTTTATCACGGGCAATATAGGGATCGGGTGCGGTTCCGATGACTTCAATGCCCGGCTGGGTATTGAGTTCTTTGCTGAGGATTTGACGCACGATGGCTGAGTCGTCCACGATTAATACTTTATGAAGTTGGGCTGCAACTGTCATGGGTGTTTCCTTAAATCACTTTTTCAATGCCGTTGGCCTTGATGGTCACAGTGCCGTCAGCGATATTGAGATACATATTACGCGGAACATTGCCGCCCACTTCCTGGCCTTTGATCATGACGCCGAACTGCCAGAGCAGTTTACGGGCGGCCAGAAAGTTGCGGTTGCCGATTTCAAACCCTTTGGGACCGTTATCCATGGCTGCACCGCCGGCCAGTTTGGCGATAATGCGCCTGCGGTCAGCACCGGCGGAAACCAGGTGGTCCAGCAGAAGCTTCATTCCGGTATCGGCAAACATCAGCGGTTCCCGGGCGGCGCGGGCCGGATCCATGGTTGACGAGGGGAGCTGATAATGAATCATCCCGCCGATGCGGATGGCCGGGTCATAAAAGGCAGCCGCGATGCAGGATCCCAGCGAGTAGGTCACCAGAACGCTGTCCGGGTCTTTGGAGACGCGGGCGTCGGAGACCTGCACGGTGATATTGCGAGAAGTACTCAGCATCCTGAGCCTAATCCTTTCTATAGATGGTCGGCTGCACGTAACGGAATTTGTGGGTAATGCCCGTCAGTGATTCCGAGTGGCCTGTGAACAGGTAGCCGCCCCGATCCAGTACGTCCCAGTAACGGTTGACCAGCTTCTGCTGCGTGGGCTTGTCGAAATAGATCATGACATTTCGACAGAAAATAAAATCCATGGGGCCTTTGAACGGCCAGGGTTCCATCAGGTTCAGGTATTTAAAGACAATCATCTTTTGCAGCACAGGGCTGACCTGGAACATCGGCTGACCGCTGCCGCGTACCTTGGTCAGGTAGCGGTTTTTGGCCGCCGGCGGTACGGGAGCGACCCGTTCGGCATCGTAAATACCTTCGGCGGCGCGCTGCAGGACACGACTGGAGATATCGGTAGCCAGGATTTTGATGTCCCAGTCACCGGCTTGCTGGAGATTTTCCAGCAGGGTGATGGCGATAGTATAAGGTTCTTCACCGGATGAGCAGCCGGCGCTCCAGCAGCGGATTTTTCTGGCGGAGCCTGTTTTGCGACCGGCCAGTTCCGGCAGGAGCG
>JAKQBU010000013.1 GCA_029573975.1 Planctomycetota bacterium | reverse complement strand
CAGATGGTTTTTGCATTCGTCGCAGCGAAGATGACACGGGCATTCTCTATCACCACCGCCGCCAATGGGACGACGGAGAACTGCTCTTCCTGGTCAATACCAGTATCGAGGCTCCCGCCTCCGGAAAGATTGAATCCCCCGCCCAAAGTATCCAGAAATGGAATCCGGAAGACGGCACCATCGGCATTTATGCTTTCCAGACCGCCCAGGCCGGTATCACTGCCGATTTTTCCCTGCCTCCCTGCGGCTCTCTGCTGCTCTTTTTATCTAAAAAACCAGCCACCTCTGCCCAGCCGCTCACGGAAAAATCCACATCCATTCCAGCCGTGGCAGCTACTACCATCCGTCGTCTCCAGCCCAATGTCCTGACCCTCGATTATGTCGATATTACCGCGGGTAGTGAAACCAGACAGAATATCTACTTCTATCAGGCCAACCGCTTCGCCTTCCAGAAAAACGGCCTGCCCCAGAATCCCTGGGATAGTTCCGTTCAGTTTCGCGATGAACTGATTAAAACCACCTTCCCCCCCGACAGCGGCTTTGAGGCCAGCTATTCATTTACCCTGGCCGAAAAAATCCCCCAGCCGCTTATGATCGTAATCGAACGGCCGGACCTGTATCAGATCACCTGTAACGGCCAGCCCGTTACCGCAACCCCCGGCCAGTGGTGGCTGGACAAATCCTTCGGCAAAATCGACATTACCACCGCCGCCCGGCTCGGTAAAAACACCGTAACCATCCAGGCCGCCCCCATGACCATCTATCACGAACTGGAACCGGCCTACCTGCTGGGCGATTTCGCCCTGAAATCTCTCGATTCGGGTTTTGCCGTCGTTCCGGACCATCCCCTAAAAATGGATAACACCGGCTGGAATCAACAGGGCCATCCCTTTTACGCGGACGGCTTCTCCTACTCCCAGCCATTCGACATCCACCAGCCGGCCGGCCGCTTTTGCGTCCAACTGTCCAAATGGTACGGCAGCGTCGCCCGGGTAAAGGTCAATGGTAAAACCGTCGGCTATATCCATGCCCAGCCCTGGCAATGCGATATTACCCAATGGATACAAACAGGGACCAATATCATCGACGTGGAAGTAGTGGGAACCTTGAAAAACACCCTCGGCCCCCATCACGGCAATCCCCCCCTCGGCTCCGCCTGGCCGGGCATGTTTCAAAACGGACCGGCCTCCCCGCCGCTCGGCCATCAATATCATACCGTCAGGTACGGCCTGTTTGAACCATTTGAACTGGTGCAATATTTGCCATAAGGCAAGGGCTAGCTTATTGCGTAACTATCTTTTTTGTAATGATTTACAAACTTCCATCGCCGTTCGTAAAATTCTGGCCATACCCTTCCTTTCCCTCCTGATTATATTTCTAACCGATAGCTTTATGGTAAAGAATAGTTCGGCGGGATAGTAATCCATAATATCAGGGGATAATGTATGGTACACTGCTCTTTGCGCGTTACCTGGATGAATTGTCTATCCGGAAGTTATATTTTTCCTAAAATTCTCCCTTCCTTTCCTTGACATTCCGGTCATTCCAGCGTATTATGTATTGAACATTTTTATGTTCATTTGGGAACTGTTAAAAAAAACGTTCACAGAAAGGAAAAACTATGGCTAAACAATTAGAAATCTATAAATGCGAAATGTGCGGTAATATCGTCGAAGTGCTGCACGGCGGGGATGGAGAACTGGTCTGCTGCGGCAAACCCATGAAGCTCATCAAGGAAAACACCGTCGATGCCGCCAAAGAAAAACACGTCCCCGTCATCGAAAAAACTTCCGCCGGCATCAAAATCAAGGTCGGCAGCGTTGCCCATCCTATGGAAGAAAAACACTACATCGAATGGATTGAGCTGATTGCCGACGGCAAGGCCTACCGCCAATTCCTCAAACCCGGCCAGGCCCCGGAAGCCGTTTTCAACGTCACCGCCGGCCAGATCACGGCCCGCGAATACTGCAACCTGCACGGCTTGTGGAAAGCATAAGGAGTACCTCCCATGATCAGTAAAAAAATGCAGGAAGCCATCAACGAACAAATCAAAAACGAAATGTATTCCGCCTATCTATACCTTTCAATGTCTGCCTATTGCACCAAAATCGACCTGAAAGGTTTCGCCAACTGGATGCGTGTCCAGTATCAGGAAGAAATGTTTCATGCCTTCAAGATGTACGATTATGTCCTAAATCAGGATGGGGAAGTCAAATTGCTGGCCATCGACCAGCCGCCGCACGACTTCCAGTCCTCCGAAAATGTCTTCAAGACCACCCTCGAGCATGAACGCAAGGTAACCGCCATGATCAATAACATCATGGACCTGGCGGTAACGGAAAAAGATCATGCCACCAATATTTTCATGCAGTGGTTTGTCACCGAACAGATCGAAGAGGAGGCCACCGCCAAGGAAATCCTCCACCAGATCAAATTGGCCGGCGCCACTCCCCAGGGCCTCTTCCTCCTCGACCGCGAACTGGGCCAGCGGGTCTATACCCCTCCGGCGGCAACGGCGAAATGAAGATGGCCAGGATTTTTTGATTTCTGAAAATAAAACCTCCCCTCTTGCGGCATTTTATCGCAACCACAAGAGGGGATTTTTTCTATACAGCTTAAAAGAATGCTCTCATTTTCCCGCATGAATCGAATACAGCTTCTGATTCGTTTCCTTCATGGTGTTTATCATATCATAATACGGTATATTGCAAATATCAACCAGACCGAAATTGTGGCTCTCACCGGTATTGTCCGGATTGCGGCCCAACGATACCTGGTCGCGGTACAAAAACCACATCGAACCAATCCAATTTGGATGAGCAAACAGTTTTTCGTTGAATTTCTGGTAATGCAGTCCCCGCTCCCTCTGGCTGGCCACCTGGCTGCGGAACGGTTTGAAACCCCGCTGCGCCGTGGTAAAGCTGTATTCCCCCAGCAGCACCGGCTTATCGGCCGGCACGGCAAATGCCTGCACATAATTGGCTAGAATCCCATCCGCCTCCAGCGGATAATCATCCAGCATCATCGCATCACAATAGGGAATACTGCCCCGCACCCATTCCGGGCAGCATTTCCACCAGATACAAAAACTCGAACCCAGAATCAAACGCCCCGGATCGTGCTTATCCCCCGACTCCCGCCACACCCGATAAAACTGCCCGCTGGAAAGCTCAATAAAACGGGAAATCTCGTCTTTGAGGTTGTCCTTATAGTCCGTCAAATCCGTCTCCAGCACCTCCTCAAACGACACCCACCCCGCCTGGCACTTCTGATTCAATTCCTGAATATCCTTATATTGGCTCTGCAGTTGCCGGACAAATTCCTTTTTCGCCGGTTTAGCTGGACGCGACTCCAGCACCGCCGTCGTCACCTCATCATCCCACCACTCCTCATTCCCAATAGTAAAGCCGATAAAATACGGATCGCTGCCATAATCCCGGGCCAATTGCTTGACCCGGTTCTCTACCGCCGTCGGATAATACGAATCCCACGGGTCCGCCAGCCCGTTATAGCTGACAAATTCAATCCCCTTTTCGATCTCCAGCCCCGCCACCAGAATAAACGGCAACGGCCGGTCACTGCCATCCTTGCCGGTCCACTTGCCCCGGCTGTTGAATCCCCAGTCGATCAGCCGCCGCTGCACCAGATTTTCAAACCGCCGGCCGTAATTCTCCGACCCAAAACCCCGGATCACATTCGCCCGGAAAAAGTTAAATCGCCAGATTCCCTCCCGGTCCACCCCCATCCACCCCACCGGCGGACTCCACCAGCACTCCGCAAACCTCCCCTCCCGCGGCGGTAGTTCCGCAAAATCATTCCCTATCTCCGGTTTGCCCGGATACTCCACGGTGTTCATATTCAGCCCGTCCTCGAAACCCACCCCATCCACCGCAATCATCACAAACGGATTGCCCGCCGGCGTGATAAACCACCACCGGCCATCCACCTTCTCCAGCCGGAACTTCTCCCCCTGCCTGGCCTGAATACCGAGCGTAATATCCCCGCCATACCGGTCAAACCGGTCCGGGTTCATCTCCACATCCAACAGATAATCCTCATCGTCATGGATCTTCTCCACCAGTTCCTTTTCATTCCGTATCTTTCCCGGCCACTCATCCCGCGTCCACTGCCCGAACGCATCGACTGCCGGTGCTTCTACCTGCCGGCGATACACCTCCTGTAATGACTCGATACTAAACTCCGCAACCGGCGCCTCCCCCCCCGCCGTCACCGCCGTAATATCGATCTCCCCGATCTGCACATGATTCCACGACGGCACGCTGAAGCGGAAACGCAAAAACCGCGCCGTCACCTTCGCTTCCAGTTCCGCCGCCACATAAAACCCTTCTTCATGCGGATATTGATTCCCCATTTCCGGATGATCCATCGTGGGAGAAAATGATTCCCCGTTCCTGGAAAATGACACCTGGAAATAGCCGATCCCCCACCATGCCGCCAGCCGGCTGCTCACCCGGACCGTCTGAATCTCCACCTCCTGACCCAAATCCATCAGCACCACCCGTACATAGGGATCGGCGGGATTCTGCGGCCAAGCAATAGATACTCCCGGATCCTTCTTCTCTCCGTCCATCAGTACCCCCATCCCAAACGGATGATATACCACCCCGATATCGCCCCCTGCTATCGGCGGATTCGCCGGCGGCGGCACATCATAGGCATAAAATCCCGCCGTACTTTTCTTCCCATTCAGATAATACGCCCCTTCCAGCACCCCTGCCGACCAGCCTAAAATCCACAACATCACCCATAAAATCGAAATCCGTTTCATCTGACTTCCTTTATCGCATCTACAGCCGGGTCACCATCTCCGGAAGTTCCCTTTTAACCGATTCCGCGATAATTGCCAACAACTTTTCCAGTGGCTCCATCCCAATCCCCAGCGGCGGCATAATCACCAGTACATTCCCCAGCGGCCGCAGGATCACCCCCTTCCCCCGCATTGCCTGGCACAGCCGCGCCCCCACCCGCAACTCCGGCTCAAACTCACGCCTGCTCTCCTTGTCCGCCACCAACTCAATCCCCGCCATCATCCCCCGCTGCCGTACATCCCCCACATAATCCAGCCCGGCCATCTCCGCCAGATACCGCCGTATCAATTCAATTTTCCCCGGCAACTGCCCCAGCGTATCCTCCTGCCCAAACACCTCCAGGCTGGCCAGCGCCGCCGCACAACCCAGGGCATTGCCGGTGTAAGTATGCCCGTGATAAAAGGTTGTATCGATCCACGGCTCCCGCAAAAAGGCCTCGAACACCTTCTCCCTCGCCAGCGTCGCCGCCAGCGGCAAATACCCGCCCGTCAATCCCTTCGCCACACACATCAGGTCCGGCTCCACCCCCTCCTGCTCACACGCAAACATCGTTCCGGTCCGGCCGAAACCCGTCGCCACCTCATCGGCAATCAGCAATGTATCATACTCCCGCGCCAGCCGCGCCGCCCCCGCCAGAAATCCATCCGGATGCACCAGGATCCCCGCCGCCCCCTGCACCAGCGGCTCCACCACGATTGCTGCAATCTTACCAGCCTGCTGCCGCAGCACCTTCTCCATTTCCCCCAGGCAATGCTCCCGGCACTCCGCCGCCGTCCCGTCATACCTGTACGGGTGGGGACTTTCCGTAAAATGAGCCTTAAACGTCAGCGGCCCGAAGATCCGGTGAAAGATTTCGATCCCCCCCACGCTCACCGACCCCATCGTATCCCCATGATACGACTGTTTTAGTGCGATAAAACTCGTCCGACCCCCCTGCCCCAGATTGCGCCAATACTGAAATGCCATCTTCAGCGCAATCTCCACCGCCGTCGCCCCGCTATCCGAATAAAACACCCGGCTCAACCCCGCCGGACTGATCTCCACCAGCCGTTTCGCCAACGCAATCGCCGGCTCACACGTCAGCCCCAGCAGCGTACTATGGGCGATCTTCCCCAATTGCTCCCCAATCACCGCATTGATATGCGGATGATTATGCCCGTGCACATTGCACCACAGCGACGACACCCCATCGATATACCGCCGCCCCTCCGTATCAATCAGATACGCTCCCTCCCCCCGCGCAATCACCAGCGGCTCATCCGCCAGCCACGAACCCATTGGTGTAAACGGATGCCATAAATACTCCTTATCCCACTGTTGCCATTTTTCTGTATTCATTATTCCCTTATTAATCTGACTTATAGCAGCGCCAGAATCCCGCCGTCCACATAAACAATCTGCCCCGTCACAAAGCTGCTGGCC
>JAKQBU010000606.1 GCA_029573975.1 Planctomycetota bacterium | reverse complement strand
ACCGCCCTGGCGGAGGGAAGCCCCTCCCTCGGCCTGTTCGATTATGATGTCAGTTTTCAAGTTCCCGTTCAAACTGTCACTATCCAGCAAATTCCGGAGCCTGTAACCAGCCTGCTATTGGGGCTGGGCGGCATGTTTTCCCTGTATTTTCGCCGGCCATCCAAAGGATCGGATATACAGGTTCATTATCCCCGGCGGGATTAACCCGCCTATTTCTTCGCTTCTTCCAGCATGGCGATGATATTTTGTACCGGGATATCCGCCTGGAGGGTATGGGAACCGCTCAGGATGAAGCCGCCGTTTTCGCCGATCTGACCGATCATTCGTCGGGTATGTTCCCCAACCACGGCGGCGGGGGCGTTGGGCAGGAGATTCTGGATATCCACACCGCCGTGAAAGACCAGATCCCGGCCGAATAGCCGTTTCAGCTCGAAGGGGTCCATTCCCTGGGCTAGCGGCTGGACCGGGTTGAGGATATCCACCCCGATTTCGATCAGGTCCGGGATAATCGCGCGGACGGAGCCGCAGGAATGGTATTTCACTTTGGCCCCGTGGGAATGGATCAAATCGCAGAACCGGGCCATGCGCGGCTTATTGAATTTTCGCCACATGTCGGGGGACATAAATAAGCTGGTCTGCGAGGCGACATCGTCATTGTACTCGTAGATGGTAAATTGGCCCTGTCCTTTTTCCAGGATAATGCGGGTCCGCTCCAGCAGGTACTCGACGATATGGTCCATCAAGGCGCCGGCAAAGCCGGGATTCAGGGCCAGGTCCATCATGAATTCTTCCATGCCGCGCAGGAAATGGGAGATTTCAAAAAACCCCCGGCTATGGCCGTAGGTGGCCTTGGTATGATTTTTCGCCAGCTCAGTGGGGATCCGGGAATAATCCCACCAGTGGGGCTGGGGCCAGGGATGGTTTTCCAACTCCCGGAGAGAGCTGCAATGCTGGAGAGGCGGCTGGCCGGCCAGCTCGACATAGGTTTGCAGTTCGGTCTTTACCTGCCGGAAGGGAACGCGGTAGATATCCAGGAAATGGCCCTGAGCGGTCACTTCGATGGTGGGATCGGCATAGTGAATATCCGAAACGGCCGATTTGAAAACCGGTTCTATATAGACGATATCATTGCCGATCCACTCGCTCAGCCGGGCATCGTCAAGCCCCAGTTCGAGCTTGAGTTTTTCCCATAATTCCGGGGCAAAACCCAGATCAATCGGCACCCGGTCCGGCTGCTGATGATGAATGGCTGCCTGTACCCGTTCCAGTGAATTCATATTAATTTCCTCGCAATTCCATTGCCGTTTGAAACAGTGCTTCCACATTGGCCCAGGGGAAGCCGGGGTCGATTTCGATATAGAGCCAGGAGCCGCCGGAGGGGGTATCGAAAATATCGATCAGTTTATGCACGTAGGCCCGCACGTCTTGCGGCCTGGCCCGCTGCATGAGTTCGCCCCGGTCGGGATGAAGCTGGACGGCCAGGTGCAGGTCTTTGGAAAACTTCGCCAGTTCCTTTAGATTAAATACCGGCAGTTGCGGCCAGATGGCGCTGACGCCCAGCTCCCGAAAATCTTCCAGAAAGGGGGTGATTTGGCCGCAGGAATGAAAAAAGATTTTTTTACCGGCTTTGAGTATTGGGTTAAACAGGTTTTTATATCGCGGTTTAAAAAACTTTCGCCAGATGGCTGGCGACAGCAGCGGGGCGGTCTGGGTACCGAAATCATCCCCGAAGGAAATACCATCGGCATCGAGGGCCAAAGCCCGGCAAACACACGCCCGGACATATTCGGCGATCATATTTTCGATACGATTGATTTCCGGGGTATCCAGCATGATATCCATCAAAACCTCTTCGAATCGCCGCAGCGAATGCAGGGTTTCAAAGAGCGAGCCGCCGCCTTCCAGCAGATAGAAGCTTTGCTTATGTTTTTCCGCCACTGTTTTTGCCTTGTCAAAATCCGCTCCCTTGCTGGCGGGCGGAGGCGGCGGGGTATAGGCTGGCAGATGGGCCAGGTCATTCAGCGGCCACCGGATCGGATGCCCCCAGACACCGAAGATCCGGTATTCCCAGGTAGTACCCCAGTCATCGGTCTTAATGGCATGATAGGAACCATCCGGATCGAAATCCTGCGGTCCCGGAGGGGCGGGCAGGACCAGATCCTGAAAATCCCCAAAGTCATGCCCGCAGGCTTTGATCAGTTCCACCAGTTTTTGACCGTGTTCATACAATCCGCCCGGGGCGGCGAAAATCTGCAACGGAATCTTGTCCACCGGCTTAAAGTCCAGCGTGGCCTGAATTCGTTCCCTGGGCAGCATATTGTTTCCTCGACTTAGCGTCTTCCTATTTTTGACCAAATATAAACAAATATGCCCATATATCAACAAAATTCACTACTGTTTTTTTGTAAAAACCGGATTTTAGTTACCGGGGATCACATCGTAGAGCGGCCCGCTGATTCTCGTGTCATCGGAGACGACATCCTCTGCCAGTGTACCGGTATAATAAATACGGCCCAGGGTCCTGGCGGTTACCGAGCCGCTGACGTCGGCATTTTCATTGACGACTTTCCAGCGGTTGCCATCCAGAAATCCAACCATGATCCGGGTGATGGTTTTATAGGCCGATACGGTCGTTTCCTCGAATCCGTCTTCGGCGAAGAGATTGGTAATGGAGCTATAGCTGCTGGTGATGCTAGCGCCATTCAATTTCCCGGTGGCGCTGATTTTGCTGATTCCCAAAAAGGCGGAAATCGTGCCGGTAATATCCGAACCGCTAAAAGCATCGTTTTCCGCCAGTTTTTTCCCATCGGCGTCAAAACCCGCCAGCACTTCACCGATTTTCCCGCCATACAGATAGCCGGCCATATTGCCCCCGCAACTGGCTTGTACCAGTTTGCCGGTGTAATGGGAAACCCGAACCGACACGCCCGAAGCGATGTCACCGTCGGCATGGATCTTACCCATTTTACGATACGCGGTTATTTGGGCACTGCCGGTAATATTGCCGGCGCTGTCTTCTTCCGTGCCGTCGGCTGCGCGGCGTATCAAAAGGGTTCCAATCTGGCCGCCCGGACCGTTGGCCTGAATTTTTCCGCCGCTAAGATTGCCGTTCCTCACCTCAAAAAGTCCCATCTTTGTACTAACGGTGAAATTGCTGCTGGACACATCCCCCTCCAGCACCCGCAGCGTATCCAGGGCGGCCCCCGTTCCGGTAAAAGTGAACGTACTTCCCGATATGGCAATATCCTCCTGATCGGTATTCTTTACGAGGATAGTTTTGGCCCTTCGGCCGGTAAAGGAACTGTCGGTAATAATCCCATTCACTTCGATATCCCCATAATTGTGCCCCTCGAAGGTACTGCCGTCAATCGTTCCGCCCACCGCAATTTGGCCGTAATTGTTATCCGTATTCTCTTCCAGGAGCAGTACGTTGGTAATATCCCCGGCGATGTCCAGGTTCTTCAGACTTTTGGCGTTAAAAACACTTTCGTCAATCTCTGCATCTCCCAGGCTTTCCGCCGCAAAATCCTGGAAGTTATAATTCGCTGCATCCACGCTGCCGACCGCTCCCAGTTCCGCCCGCTCGAGAGTTCCTTTGCTGCCGGCGGCGGCGACTACCGCATCAATCAGGCCGGCAAACCGCAATTCCCGCAGAGAGCCATTCAGAATCATTTGTCCCAGATACAAATTTCCGGCGGTGGTCAGATTTTCCCCGCTTATGATGGAATCCGTTTTGCTGTTTTGGATTTCCAGCCAGAGCAGTTCCACCACTTTGCCGCTGCCCGGCTGCTGGCCCACCGTCAGGAGAATCTGCCCGGAACCGGCATGGATGAACTGGAGGTTTTCATCCAGGTGATTGACCAGATTTTGCGTCTTTCCGGCGATGACATAATCCGCTTCAAACAGGCCGCTGCGCGGAGAGACCACCAGGTCATAGTAATTCCCGCCTGTTCCCGAAGACCCTTCCACGGATACCGTATAATTTCCCGCGGCCAAACCTGTCAGCGGAGTATGGTCAAACTCCGCCGCCGCCGTAATGGTATAATCTTCCAGCAAATCCCCATTCGGATCGGCCACCGAAACCTTCATCTGGGTCAAACCCGCCAGTTTTACCACGATATTCGGGTCAAACTCGTCTGCGTTGACATTTCCCAGCCGCAGAATGCTATCGTCAAATTCCTGGCTGGGGGTTTCTTCCTCATCGTCCACCTCGGTTCCGTTCCTGCCGATGGCAAACAGATCGCCCGTTGCATTTAAAGCCAGATGGGTAATCCGGACATCGGTCAGCCCGGTTGCACTGTCGATCGTTGAGCCGGATAGAGCCAGGCTGAATTGGTTAAACAGCCCGTCTTCCCCTTGGGAACTGACACCCATCGCATCGTAATCCGTTACATATATATACATATTCGGATCAGCCCCGCCGTCAAAAGCAAAGGTGACCTCCGCACTATCATCCGCCGTATAATTAACTGAATCAACATCAGCAGGGCTTACCACCATAACCGTATCATTCGGATCTCCGCTGCTGCTGAGCTGGTAGATGCGGGGCTGATCGGCGGCGATGATACCCACATACGGAGTATATATAGTAGTATCATTCGTAGTTTCCGCCCGTATCTGCAAGTCGCCGAAAACAAAGTCAAAAAAGCTGTCGTCCAGAACCTGCCCGTAATTCAGTTTCAGAATATTTTTTGCCCCGTTTTGCGAGACAAACAAGGCCCCATTTTCGTCAAAGGCCAGATCCCCGCTGGACACATCGCCCGGCGTCAGACCGCCGCCATAATATTGTACCTGGTTCCCCGCCGCGTCGATCGAGACCAGTATGGAATAGGATGATCCCTTTAAGGTAATGGCCAGCTTATTCTTCATTTGCGAAGAGGATGGCCCAATCTCCATATCGCAGACCGACCAGCCGGATTCAAACTCGTGGATTGTGGTTATCTCCCCGTTTTCATCGATCCGCAGTACGGTGGAGATTTGACTGCTGGAGGCATAGGTACCGACAAACAGATATTCTTCCCCGTTCATCTCCCCGATCACAATCGAGATCACCCGGTCAGCAAACTGGGACAAAAAGCCGTGCGCCACGCCGTCCGGGCTGACCCGCCACAAATCGGAATGGAAACCGCTGGCGGAATGGCTGCTGTTGTCGTTCTCGCTCAATACATATAGATAATCGCCGTATTTGCCGCCGGAGCTGAAGGCCATATCGGTAATATCAAAAAAACCTGCGTTCCAATCGCCCCCTTCGGGAATCGGATTGCCATTGGGATCCACAAAGGAGGTGATAAACTCGCTGATTTGCCCCAGACTGTTCACCTGATAGATGGTCCCGTCCAGCTC
>JAKQBU010000604.1 GCA_029573975.1 Planctomycetota bacterium | reverse complement strand
AAAATCAACAGACCGGTTATCGCAAATATAGCAATCGCCAGCCCTTTACGCTGATCCAGACATAATCCAAGAATACTCATAAGGAAGGAGGTCAAAACACCCAGCGATACAATGCACCCTACAAGGGCGCCGATGGGATTTCCTCAGCCAGGTTGATAAACAGTTATAAAGACAATGCTGCCAAACGCTAGCAGCAATAAACACAATGCTATTTTTCCAAACCGCATAAAATTTCCTTTCCACCTGAAATCTAATTCCACTTTTTACATATCGACGGATTACGAAATTCCTCTATATTCTATATTCTATACCTTACAGAAACCAGTTCGATTCTCCTCCTGTTTTTGTTGACGGCACCGCCAAAAGCCGATATGGACAACCAAAAACGGCTCTGAATCATCAAAAACAAGGGGTTGAAGAGCTTTTGAGGCTGACGTCTTTTTGATAAAAATATTTGCAATACCTTCTTGACTGGTATAACATCTTATCATAATAGGAATTAACGATGGTTTCTTGTATGTCGAAACAGTTGAGACAGAAACGTTTCTAATGGAATGAAAGGGCCGAACATGAGCAAAGGTAAAGGTAAAATTGGAAAGATCATTTCGTTTTTCGTGATTTTAATCATTCTTTTACTGGTCGCAGCGGTGTTTTTTGCTGATCATTTGACCAAAGTGGGTGTTGAAACCACAGCCACTCAGGCGATTGGAACCCAAACCACCCTGAATAAAGCGGACTTGTCCTTTATGGGCGGCTCGCTTACGCTGGAGGAATTACAGATAGCCAACCCGCCCGGCTACGAAACAAAAAATTTTCTCGATATGACCCGCTGCTTCACGAATGTAAACATTCCTTCCTTTCTGTCGGATACGATAACGGTTGAAACCATCAAGCTGGAGGGGCTGACGCTGATGGTGGAACAGAAGGGTTTGAGCAGCAATCTGAAAGAAATTTTGGACAATATCCAGAAAAAAACCTCCACCCCGGCGGAAAAACCTGAAACGGAAAAAACGGGCGGGAAAAAACTGCTGGTGAAAAAGATTGAGATTACCGATGCCTGTGCCCGGGTAAAACTGCTTCCCATTCCCGGCAAAGACACCGGGCTGGTAGATATCAAACTGGCTCCCATCGTGCTGGAAGATATCTCGAACGATCGCAATCAGGCGGAAATGGCCGTTACCGTAGTGCAAAAGGTGTTACTGGCCTTGGCCGGAGCGGTGGTGGAACAGGGCGGCAATGTGCTGCCTGCCGATCTGCAGAATGCCTTGAATGGCTCCATCAAAGGCGTCCAGCAGCTCCTCGGCGGTACGGCCGGTGCGATGGTAGAGGAGGCGGGTAAAGTACTGGGCGGAGGGCAAAAAACCATCGAAAAAACCAGTGAGGAGCTCAAGAAGGCTCTGGAATTACCGGGCAATCTGCTAAAACCCAGGGAAAAGAAGGAAGATGAATCCAAGTAGTTATTTGGCAGTAAGTTATAGAATATTATTGACCGGAAAACCTTAATCTAGTACAGTATTTTATTCGATAAACCAAATGGCTATGTACTTTTAGCCGATTGGAATAGTGGCCAGCCAGCGTAGCTCAGTGGTAGAGCTCCCGCCTTGTAAGCGGGGGGTCGTCGGTCCGAATCCGACCGCTGGCTTTTTTATATCAGACTGGGAAGTTCAAGGTTGGTGTGGGGGTAGCTCGGACCAGGCAGCAATGGCTCCGGCAGCATAATTTTCCAACTCGGTGTAATTGCCCTGCCAGGTAGTGTACATCAGTCCGCGTACGCCTGGTACTCCGATAGCCGCCTGCACTTCGGCAGCCGCCTGGCCTTCGGCCACGACGGTCGGCTGTTCGTCACCCTGGGCGACCGCAACAGCGGCCGGGAGTACGTGCAGCGGCTCGACAGCCACATCGGCAAGATCGTGCGCATCGACCGCGACGGCCAGGCGCCGGCCGACAATCCGTACCGCGGCCAGGCCGGCGCGCAGCCGGAACTCTGGTCAATCGGTCATCGCAACGCACAGGGCGCGGCGCTCGACCCCGCGACGGGAGATCTCTGGATCACCGAGCACGGGCCGAAGGGCGGCGACGAACTGAACCACGTGCAGGGC
>JAKQBU010000571.1 GCA_029573975.1 Planctomycetota bacterium | reverse complement strand
CTTCGAGTATGCAGGGGCCGGTAATCACCGCCCCGGCGGCCACCGCAGCGCCAGCCATGACCAGCACCGGGCCGTGCAGCCGGGCGGCGGGATCGATGGCGGCGGCGGGAGTGATCCAGCGGCCGGCGGGGGGGGGCTGGGTGTCCAGAAAAACGGCGACGGCCTGCAGATACCCGGCTCGGTTCCGGAAATTGCCCGCCGGCTGGGTGAGGCGGTAGGCGTGGACCGTTTTGCCGGCCCGCAGCAGGGCGGGGATCAGGGTTTCCTTGATGTCGCAGTAGCCGGTCCGGGGAACCTGCTCCAGGACGGTCGGTTCCATCAGGTAGAGATCGGCCGCCTCCGTGGCGAGGCTGGGGACGGTAGATTTGGGGTTGAGGACCACCGTCATGGCCGCCCGGGCCTTTTGATGTGCCTCAATAAGGGCATTCAGATCCGGCGGGCAGGTGGTACAGACGTTGACCAGCAGGATCAGGGCATCCGGATGCTGCTGTGCGGTCCGGACCAGTACGCCGGCCGGTCCCAGCGGCATCTGCTCGGTGCTGATCTGGACCGTCGCCGTCAGCCCGGTCATCCGCTGGACGGCCTGAGTCAGAACGGCCGCGTCGCTGTTGCCGCAGAGGGAGATGTGGCGGATGCCGCTACGGTCCAGATGCCGCAGCAGCCGTTCCAGCACTGGCTGGCCCGCCAGCGGCCACAGGGCCGGCGGCAGAGAGCAGCTCGAAGCCTGACGGCCGAAATCCAGCCGGCCGGCCAGGATGATTGCCTGGAGGTTCGTACTAGTAGGGGATGGTTGAGGCATATTTTATAGTAGTACCCGTTGCGTAGTGCTCTGCGGTCGGTAATCCAGGCTTTCAGGCAGCCGGAAGAAGGCAAAGCCCGGCTAAATGAATTTGTTCTGATAAGCCGGATCGATATAGCAGAAATAATTTTTGTGGCATAAAAGTAAGCTCCGCCTGCGGCTGGGAAACGGTATTGTTGTTGCGACCAGAGACTTATGACCGCCGGCGCTTTTCTCCCAGCTTCCGCCAATGTCCCACCGCCGGCCAGAGCTTAACGCCTTTACCTTTGACCATCAGCGGCTCGTACCGGGGGTTAGTTGCCTTGAGGCCCCAGCCGCCTCCCGGCAAGGCCCATACGGTGCGAAAGAGAATCCGGCCCTGGCCATCCTCGACCAGGCAGGCGTCGCCATCGGCCGGCGGGCGGCTGTGGGAAAAAACCACCAGATCACCCCGGGCAAATTCCGGGGCCATCGAGTCGTCCGGCAGATAGAGAGCAAAGGAATCACGGGCCTGGAGGCTGGGCATCTGGAAACCATCCCGGCCTGCTTCCCTGTTCAGGGGGGAAACCAGACTGGCCGAGGCTGGATCATTGAGAATGACCGTTTTTGTTGAATCTTTGGTCAAGCTTAAACTAGCCTCGGAGGGACCAAACAATTCCGGAAAAGATACTTCCAGAACCTCAGAGAGCTTTTCCAAAATGGACATCGATGCCGCGCAATCACCATTTTCCAAGCGACTAATATAAGCACGGGTGCAGCCAACTTGGTCAGCCAAGTCGTTTTGGGTGAGACCCTTATACTTCCTAAGCCTCTTC
Source organism: Planctomycetota bacterium (assembly GCA_029573975.1). The sequence goes on along the minus strand of JAKQBU010000571.1, from coordinate 2,879 downwards.
AGATTTTCGGATAGCTCATCCTTGATTGGTAATCTCCTTTCACCGGGTTATGAGAAGTACATGTTAAATGTAGCCTATAACGGAGGATAAGTCAATAATATCAAAAAAGTAATTATTTTTAACATTATTTATTTGACAAAAGTAACTCACGGTATATATTTAATATGTCAGCTATTTTTAGCTACTGATTTTTAAAGGAAAGAATTGTGAGAATATTTGGATTTTTATTTCAGCAAAAGGCGTCAGGCTCTAATGAAAAAAAACATATTCGTATAGTTTGTAACTTTTTTATTGTCAAGGATTAATGTTACGTCACTTGCAAACTTTGCAGTCGAAAAGAAAAGGAGAACAATCATGGTACGACTCGAAGGCCCTTACCGTCAATCGCAAATCAATGACTATCTGGCCTGTCCCCAGGCCCTGCTGCTGAAACTCCAGGGGACCGAACCCCAGTTCCGCAGTCTCAGCCAAATCCGCGGCGCTGCCATCCACCGCATGATCCACGGCCTCCACGAAGAAGGACTGTGGAATAGCTGGCAGTTACTGTTCGAGGACATCTGGACCGAGGAGATCAGCCGCACCGGCCCACCTATCAACGCCGCGCCCGAGGAGATCGAGCGGGAATATCAGGACTGGCGCACCGCCATGGAAAACTACGTCGAGAAGGATCATGAATCCAGCATCCTTTTTGCCGAACTGCCGGTCCGGGGTGTCTTACGCAGCCGCTCGGGCCGCGAGTACACCGTCGAGGGCATCATCGACCAGATTCGGCCTGCCGCCGACGGGCGCGGGTATGAGATCTACGAATTCAAAACCAGCGCCACCTTGCCAGCCTTGGCCAGCCTCCAGCGGAACATTCAACTCTGCCTGTACTGCTGGTGTGCCGTAACCGGGGAGATTTGTGTAGATGGCCAGTGGCTACCGGCGAAAGACATCCTGCCCGGGTACTTGCGAAACTGTGTGCTGTACAAGCTGGTCAATCTGATTCCTTACAAGCGGGCCGGCCGGCACGGCGACGGCAGCAAGTATCAGGCTGGGGATCTGCGCGGCGATCCTCGGATTTGTATCCCGGTCACCAGCGATCATCTGGTGGAAGGGGCCCAGGCCATAGCCCGCATCATTGCCGCCATCCGGGCGGGGGGGTTCTTCTGGAATCCGTCGTCGCTATACGGCGGCTGTGAGGCTTGCCCGTACAAATATGCCTGCGGCACCAGCCTGACGGCCAAAGCGCAGAGTCTGCCGGCGCCAGCCCTCAAAAAGGTTGTTTAAGATACGTAACTTTTTCAAAAATATTCTCTAAAACCAGACAAAAAGAAAGCGAGAAAAACTATGAATAAGACAAATAAGAACCATTCGCCCAAAAACCATGGACACAAAGCCAAGAAGAGCCAGACCTCCGGCGACCGCTTACACGAAAGCGATCTGGTGATCCGGCGATTCATGCTGAATCAGCCTAATAGCCGCCTGGGTCTGCAACCGGGCTATTTCCGCAATACCTTCTCCGGCCAGGAATACCAGAGTCTCCGGGCCAACGTCCTGCTGTGGCACCGGGGGCGAGTCTATTTCGAGGATGGCCAGGACGTGGTGCCGGCCTGCAAGAGCAATGACGGCCGGCAGCCGATGAATCTGGTCGAACGACCGAAGGCGGAGACCTGCGGTCACTGGAACGGTGACGGCTGGTTCGTTGCCGAATGCCCGCTGGCGGCCTGGCGCTTCTATAATGGCCGCCGCTGTTCGCCCTTGTGCCAGGAGACCTGGAGCTTTTTGGGGATCCTGGAAGCAGACGGATTTCCTTTCTGGATCAGCCTCAAGGGCCAATCGCTGCGCTCGGTCCGGCAGTTCCTTTCCATGTGCCAGGAGGTTATCAAGGCCGGCCAGAATGAGCTGTTTGATTGCAGCATCACGCTGTCCACGCAACTGATCCAGGGACGAAGCTTTGCGTATTATGTGGTACGTTTCAGCGATCCGCAGTGGATCCCCAAGACCTCGGCCCAGCACCGCAAACTGAAAGGCCACCTGCGCCGCTATGGGCTGGCGGATATCCAGCACACCTTCGATGCCGAACAGGCCACCGAACCGACAGCCGCACTGGCCACGTAAAGCAGCCCATGCGGGAAACCTTTTTATGAGACAGACGGAACATGGCAGCCAAACCACTTCAACCTTCAGAACAAGCCCGGAAACTGGACCAGGAAGTCATGCGCATCAAAGACCAGGTTTGTCGTAACTGGCTCCAGATGGGCCAGGTGCTCTCCGAAATCCAGTTGTCGCTGGCCTATCGGGAGCTGGGCTTTCCCAACTTCCAGCGGTATGCGGAAGATCGCCTGGGCGTTAGTCCGCGTTGGGCGAATTATCTGGTCTGCATGGTCCGCAAGGCCAAACGGTTTAATATCAGTGACCAGAAGGTCGCTAAGCTCGATATTTCCAAGAGTCTGGAGATTTTTCGCTTGGACAATGCCGAGCAGGCCAAGAGGCTCGTTGCGCAGACCATCCAGGAGGATCTGCCGCTCAAAGAAGTCAAGCGGCAAGTCGCCATAGCCCTGGGTCAGCCAGCCGAGGCGGAAGCCCAGACCATCCGCAAGGTATGGTATTTTTCTCCTTCGCAGTGGTCAGTCATCAGCCAGGCCATCAAGGCAGTCAACCTGGAGACGGATTCGGAAAGCGAAAGCTACGCCATCGAGCTGATCGCGGCAGATTACCTGGCCGGGATCGGACTAAAGCAACACAGGAAGGCTCGCTGATGAAAAGACACAAGACATTTCGGAATGCCGATTTTTGCCGATATCCCTGGTGTCAGAAGGAGATTATGATCGAAATCCTCTGGCGGGATGAATTCACCTGCCAGCTCTGCGGCAGCCATCGCCATCTCCAGATGCATC
>JAKQBU010000565.1 GCA_029573975.1 Planctomycetota bacterium | reverse complement strand
TTGCCTTTGACCGGGTGGATCCGCACCGGGGTGGGGACGGGATGGCCGTAGGCGCCGGTGTTGGCCAGGTCGAGCAGTTCCATCACCCGGAGGTTGATTTCGCCGCATTTGAGGGTCATGGCCACCAGTTCATCGAGCGTGGGATTCTTTTTGGTCAGGAAATTGAGGACCTCGTGGAAAAAGGCATAAACGCCATCGTCTTCCTGGCCGAGGATCTGGGCGTGATCCATATAGGCGGCGGTGCCCTTGAGGCCGTAGAGAATCAATTCCTGCAGGCCGGCTACATCGGCTCCCAGGGCCTTCTGCCGGGCGGGGATGGAGATTTCGTTCCACTGTTTGGCTAAATCCGGGATGGTTTTTGCCGGCTGCCAGGCGGCGGGGCCGTCGAGGGATTCGGGCTTCTGCCCTTGCCCCTGGCAGGCTTTTTCGTAGGCTTGTTTGGCCTTATCCCGTAATCTGACGATATTGTATAGAATTTCCTGGAGCCGCTGGGGATCGAAATTCACGTTGGTAACGGTAGTGAAAAGAGCTTTGATCGTGGCGACATCGATTTCATGGTCCTTGATGCCAAGCTGGCGGTTGCGATGGGCGTACATCGACAGGCCCTTGGCGGCATAGACAATCAAGTCCTGTAAATCGGAGGAATCGGGATCCTTGCCGCATACACCAAACTTTGTGCAGCCGGTCCCGCCGGCGGTCTGTTCGCACTGGAAACAAAACATGCTCATAGTAATACTCCTTACTAAATAGATGGTTACACGTTAAACCTATACATAATGGTTTTGTTATTTTTCGCTGATAATGGAACCATCGATCCCGATGGTGATATCCCGAACGGGGATGGTACTGCCGCTTTGCTGCAGGGCGGCCTCGGCGATCCGGCACAGCCCGGAGCAGCAGGGAACCTCCATATGAATGACCGTCAGGCTGGCAATGGAGGAAAGGGTCAGGATGTCGGAGAGTTTCTGGACGTAATAGCCGGCATCGTCGAGCTTGGGGCAGCCGACCACGACGGGATTGCCCTTCAGGAAGGTGTCGTGGAAATCGGCAAAGGCGAAGGGCACGCAATCGGCCACCAGCAGCAAGTCCGCATTTTGCAAATATTTGGCCGTCGGGGAAACCAGCTTCAACTGCACGGGCCAGTGGCTAAGCTGGGAGGTCCGGGGGGCCGCGGCAGTGGCGGTGCAGCAGGCGGCGGGGGCAGGTGCGTGTTTGCGCTCGATGGTGCGGGCCATGGTACCGGGGCAGCCGCAGGGCAGTTTTTCCTCTGTCTTGCGATTTTCCACTCGCTGGACATGGGCATGGGCGGCAGCCTCATCGAAGGGGTGCGCCGGCCGCTGTTCGATGGTAATGGCACCCACGGGGCAATCCCCCAGGCAGGCCCCCAGCCCATCGCAATAGGTATCACTCACCAGGCGGGCCTTGCCGTTGACCAGCGCGATAGCCCTTTCGGCACAGGCATTTACGCACTGGCCGCAGCCGTTGCACTTTTCCTGATCGATTTTGACAATATTACGCATAGCAGGCATAGCAGTTACTCCTTGAGATCGCAGTCTTCCTTCAGCATGGCTAAACTGGTTTCGGTTAAATATTTTCTCAGTTCCTGGTTCACATTATTAAGTATATCCCCCATGATGCATTTCATCCGCCCGCAAACCGGATGGCCAGCCAGGCAGTGGCTGTTTGACATCGGGCCTTCGATAACCTCAAAAATGTTCATCAGGGTAATGGTTTCCGGGGCGGCGGTGAGGGCGAATCCGCCTTTGGGGCCGCGTTCTGATTTTATAAGTTCAGCTTTTACAAGTCTTTGCATAACTTTTGAAAGATGAGCTTCCGAGGCCCGGAGCTTTTTGGCGATTTCATGAGTAGAGTAGGTTTTGGCTGGGTTGGCCGCCATAAATACCATAGCATGCAGGGCTAAGGAACAGGCTTCGGACATTTTTAGTAAACTTGACATTACTCATACTCCATAATCTAGTATAATGGTACTATAATACCAGTTTTAAGTAAAGTCAACAGGAAATAAAAAAATTGGAAAAAATTTTCCTATCATAGGTTGGATTATACCGGCTAGGGCAATCGTTATTGTTAAGCACTTTGTAAAATGGGCAAGGTTGGCAGGAAACAGGAAAACTGGATGGAACTATTAAATTACCTACTGGTTCATCCATAAGACTGGTCTATTTCCACCGTAAAACAGTTGCATCTATTTACAGGGCATGGTACTATTGGGGTCGCCATAATCTGGAAAAGCAGGTATAAAGTCTTAAAAAACAGGTATTTGCAGTTTTGTATGGTTGAAGATTACAATACGACAAAAGAAAGGCCCATTCCAGAGTTGATAATGAAAGGGTAAGCGTATGAAAAAGAATGTCCAAAAATCGATTTTGAGTATTCTGTTTCTTTTGGGGGCATTGGTTTCCCCGGCGGTTTGTGAGGAACAGGCGGGAAGTCCGGTTTTTAAAGCGGAAGAGCTGGAGCAAATCCTGGCACCGATTGCGCTGTATCCGGATTCCCTGATATCCCAGATTTTGATGGCCGCGACGTATCCGCTGGAAGTGGTACAGGCGGAACGCTGGATCAAAAAAAATCAGGGACTGAGCGGGGAGTCGTTAACCACGGCACTGGAAAAGGAAACATGGGATCCGAGTGTCAAGTCGCTGGTGAATTTTCCCGAGGTACTGACCATGATGAGTGAAAAGCTGGATTGGATGCAGAAACTCGGGGATGCCTTTCTAGCGCAGCAGAAGGAGGTAATGGCCACCATTCAGAGACTGCGAAAAAAAGCCAAGGAAAATGCCAGTCTCCAGACGACCGAACAGCAAATTGTAAAGGAGGAGCAGGATATTATCATCATCGAGCCTGCCGATCCTCAGGTTATATATGTTCCCACCTACGATCCGGTGGTGGTTTACGGCGCCTGGCCGTATCCGGCGTATCCGCCTTATTATTACTATCCGCCGGGGTATGTGGCCGGTTCCAATGCGGTAGCTTTTGGCATGGGATTTGCGGCAGGGGCAGCCTGGGGATGGGCCTGGGGCGGATGCAACTGGCATGGCGGGGACATCGATATCGACATCGACCACAACTACGATTTTAACCGCAACATCGACCGAGATAAATATTCCCAGCGATTTCAGGAGCGAGGGCAGCTCGATCAAAACGGCAAGGGGAAATGGCAGCACAATCCGGAGAACCGCAAAGGGGTAGCTTACCGGGATTCGGCCACGGCACAAAAGTATAACCGGGCAGCCGCGCCGGATGCGGTCCAGTCACGTGAGCAATTCCGCGGCCGTGCAGAGCAGGGACGGCAGGACCTGAAGCGCGGCGATGCCGGGCAACCGACGGCTCGTCCGAATGCCGGCCAGCGAGCAGACCGACAGGCACCCGCCGGGGCCGGGTCGCGTGATTTTGGGAACCGCGGCGGGTCCGGCCGCAGCAGCAACGCCTTTCAGGGCATGGAAGGCAGCGGCAGATCCGAGCGGAACTTCAGCCATCGAGGAAGCGCCAGCCGTCAGGGCATATCCCGTCCGAGCGGCAGTCGCGGCGGCGGCGGCAGAGGAAGGAGATAATAGCAAGCAAGGTGAAATCATTAATAAACAAACCTTTGGTAGTAAAAGAATACCTGTTGGAGAACAAAATTATGTCTTCCAAACGTTTTCAAATGACAGATAGACAAATACTGGTTAACTGCTGGGTCCGATTCTTTTTAATCACCGGGATCCTGCTGGTTCTTCCCCTGGGTTGCAGTACTCCCGCGAAATCTAAACAGAAAGCCTTTGCCAGCGGTGACAAAGCCATCCAGGGCTTTGTCGAAGCCATGAGGACCAATAACAATGAGGAATTGCTGGCGATTTTGGGTTCCAGCGCCGACGAGCTGATCTATTCCGGCGATGAGGTGGCGGATGAAAATAGAAAAGAAATGTTTTTAAAACTATACGATGAGCAGCATAAACTGCAGGCGGAAGACGACAAGCTTATCCTTACCATCGGCAGTGATGACTGGCCATTCCCGATCCCCCTTATCCATCAGGAACAGCAGTGGATTTTCGACACGGCCGCCGGGAAGGAAGAAATTCTGAACCGCCGCATCGGACGCAACGAGCTGAATACCATTCAGGTCCTGCTGGCAATTGTCGATGCGCAGCGGGAATACGCCATGAGCGATCACAATGGAGACGGGCTGCTGGAATATGCTCAGCAGTTCAGGAGCGATCCCCAGCAAAAGAACGGTCTTTATTGGCAGAGCCAGGCAGGCGAGTCTCCCAGCCCGCTGGGCAACCTCGTGGCACAAGCCACACAGGAAGGGTATTTTGAAAAGGAAGCTGGTGAAGGCCCCCAGCCTTTTCAGGGCTACTTCTACCGGATTCTGACGGGGCAAGGGGCGAAGGCGCCGGGCGGGGCGTTTGACTATATCGTAAGCGGCAAAATGATCGGGGGCTTTGCCGTCGTGGCCTATCCGGCAGAATACGGGAACTCGGGCGTTATGACCTTCCTCGTGAACCACGAGGGAGTGATTTATGAGAAAGATCTCGGAAAAGGGACCGAAAAAAAGGGAGCGAAAATCAAAGTTTTCGATCCGGACTCAACCTGGACAATGGTTCCGCCGAAATAAAAATGCCAGGAGCCGATTTCAGGAATTTGCCTGATTCCTTACCATCTGAAAAAGTCCGCTTTTTCCATTATAGTTTCTTATAGAGGAGGACGGCGGTGCCGGGCTGGGGTTCGATGGAGATGCGGAGGCCGGATTCCAGCAGGGTCTTGCCGGGCAGTTTTTGGGTGGTGTTTTTGTCCAGGTCAGTGAATTCATAGGTCGCCTGCGGGTCGAGAGCG
>JAKQBU010000553.1 GCA_029573975.1 Planctomycetota bacterium | reverse complement strand
TTCCGGACCAGCCATGAAATCCAGAAGGTGGAGATGATCGATTATGAAACCATGGCCCGGCTGGTGGATCGGGACGCGATAGCCCATTTCCGCAAACGGGCGATGAACCCGGAAAACCCGCAGTTGCGGGGGACAGCCCAGAACCCCGATACCTTCTTCCAGGCGCGGGAGGCGTGCAACCGCTATTATCAGGCGGTGCCGGCGATTGTGGAAGCGACCATGAAACAGGTGGGCGAGGCAACGGGCCGGCGGTATAACCTGTTTGATTATGTAGGCGCCCCGGATGCCGACCGGGTGATTATCGCGATGGGGTCCGGGTGCGAAGTGATCGAAGAGGGGGTGAATTATCTTACGGCCAAGGGCGAGAAGGTCGGTTTGCTGAAGGTGCGGCTGTACCGGCCGTTCTCGGCGAAACATTTCCTGCAGGCCATGCCGGCCAGCGTGGAGAAAATCGCGGTCCTGGACCGGACGAAAGAGCCGGGCAGTCTGGGCGAGCCGATGTATGAGGATATCTGCACGGTTTATATGGAGAAGCGGGAGACCCCGATTATCGTGGGCGGGCGGTACGGTTTGTCCAGCGCGGAGTTCACGCCGAGCATGGTCAAGGCAGTATATGATAACCTGTCGCAAAATGAGCCGAAGAATCACTTTACGGTCGGGATTGTGGATGATGTGACGATGACCTCGCTGCCGATTACCGAAGAGATTGACGCCTCGCCGAAGGGGACGGTGCGGTGCAAATTTTGGGGGCTGGGCAGTGATGGAACCGTGGGGGCCAACAAGAACGCCATCAAGATTATTGGGGACAATACGGATATGTATGCCCAGGGGTATTTCGCGTATGACAGCAAGAAATCCGGCGGCCTGACGGTTTCGCATCTGCGGTTCGGCCATCAGCCGATTCAGTCGTCGTACCTGATCGATGTGGCGGACTTTGTGGCCTGTCATAACTCGGCGTATGTCCGGCTGTATGATGTGCTGGCGGGGATCAAGACCGGCGGGACGTTCCTGCTGAATTCGCCTTGGTCGCTGGCGGAGATGGAAAACCATCTGCCCGGTTCGATGAAACGGACGATTGCACAGAAGAAGCTGAAATTTTACAATATTGACGCGGTGGCTATTGGGGAAAAGGCGGGATTGGGGCAGCGGATCAACATGATCATGCAGACGGCGTTTTTCAAGCTGGCGGATGTAATTCCCGTGAATGACGCCATTGAATATTTGAAGACCGCCATCAAGAAGACCTATGGCCGCAAAGGCGACAAAGTGGTGGCGATGAATGTGGCCGGTGTGGATGCGGCCATTGAAAACCTGGTGGAAATCAAGTATCCGGCCAGTTGGGCCAATGCGGAGTTGGAAAAGGACGCCCGGCGGGAGGAGCCGGAATTTGTGACGAAGGTGATGCGGCCGATGCTGGCCCAGAAGGGCACGCAATTGCCGGTCAGTTCGTTTGCGGCGGAGCTGGATGCCAGTTATGTAACTTCTGCGGCGGACGGCACGTTTCCGACGGGAACCACCCAATATGAAAAACGCGGGGTTGCGATCAATGTTCCGGAATGGATCAAGGAAAACTGCATCCAGTGCAATCAGTGTGCGTTTGTATGTCCCCATGCGGTGATTCGACCCGTACTGGCAAAAGAGGAAGAGTTGAAGAATGCTCCCGCCGGTTTTGAGGCAGTACCCGCCAAGGGGTCGGATGCCAAGGGATACCAGTACCGAATCCAGATCAGCGTCATGGACTGCACGGGCTGCGGGAATTGTGCGGATATCTGTCCGGCCAAAGTTAAGGCGCTGGAGATGAAGCCGCTGGAAAGTCAGAAGGCAAAACAGATACCCAACCAGGAATTTTCGGCGAAGATTCCGTACCGCAACACGATGGACAAGAACACATTGAAGGGCAGCCAGTTCCAGCAGCCGCTATTTGAGTATCATGGTGCCTGCGCCGGCTGTGGTGAGACCCCCTATATTAAATTGATTACCCAGTTGTTCGGCGATCGGATGGTGGTGGCCAACGCGACGGGCTGTTCGAGTATTTACGGCGGGTCGGCGCCGAGTTGCCCCTATACGGTGAATGAAAAAGGGTATGGCCCGACTTGGGCGAATTCGCTGTTTGAGGATAATGCGGAGTTCGGCTACGGTTTTCATCTGGCATTTACGCAGCGACGGGAATATCTGGCGGGCAAAATCCGGGAGGCAATGACCCAGGAGATTCCGGCGGAGTTGAAGACGGCGATGCAGGCGTGGCTGGAGGGTATGAATGACAGCGAGAAGAGCCGGGTGGTCGGCGATACGCTGCGGGAACTGCTGGCCAAAGCGGCCGGCAAGAATGAGCTGCTGAAGGAAATCCTTTCGATGCAGGATTTGTTTACCAAGAAGAGCATCTGGGTATTCGGCGGCGATGGGTGGGCATATGATATCGGCTACGGCGGCCTGGACCATGTGCTGGCCAGCGGGGAAGATGTGAACGTTCTGGTGCTGGATACGGAAGTGTATTCCAATACCGGCGGGCAGAGCAGTAAGGCGACGCCGACGGGGTCGGTGGCGAAATTCGCAGCTTCCGGCAAAAAGACCAAGAAGAAAGACCTGGGGATGATGGCGATGTCCTACGGGTATGTCTATGTGGCGTCGGTGGCGATGGGCGCCAATAAAAACCAACTGGTGAAGGCGCTGGCGGAAGCGGAAAGTTATCCGGGACCCTCGCTGATTCTGGCGTATTCACCGTGTATCAATCACGGGATCAATATGGGCAAGAGCCAGAACGAAGAAAAGCTGGCGGTGGAATGCGGGTATTGGCCGCTGTACCGTTACAATCCGCAACTGAAAGAAGAAGGCAAAAATCCCTTTGTCTTCGAAACCAAAGATCCCACAGGCAAGATCGAGGACTTCCTGAAGGGTGAGGTGCGGTATTCGACGCTGGTTAAGCAGTTCCCGGAGGAGGCGAAGGTACTGCATGAGCGGCTGGCGAAGGAATACGCCGAGCGGTTCGCGATGTATAAGCGGATGGCGGGAGTATAAGCCGGACGAAACCCTGCTGGCTGAATATCTCAAAAGAGAAAGAGGCTCCGGGCATTTACCGGGGCCTCTTTTTTTTACTGATTCTATTCGTAGCCGTATGGCGCGAAATAGGGTGAGAAATACTTCTTTCGGTACGGATCCTAAATATATTCGTTCAGGATATTCTCCAGCATCTCGACCCGGCCGGAGGCATTGGGGGAAATCTCACCCTTCTCCAGCATGTATTTGCTCAGTTCGGCAAAACCGACCTTTCCTTTTTCGATGTCGGCGCCGATGCCGCTGTCCCAACTGGCGTAGCGGTCTTTTACGAATTTGGCCATCACGCCATCTTTGCGAATGGCCGCGGCGATCTTCAGGCCCCGGGCAAAGGCATCCATCCCGCCGATATGGGCATGGAACAGGTCCACCGGCTCGAAGCTCTCCCGCGCCACATGGGCATCGAAATTCAGGCCGCCCGTCGTGAAGCCGCCGGCCTTTAGAATCGTCAGCATCGCGTAGGTGGTATCGTAAATATCCGTCGGGAACTGGTCCGTATCCCAGCCCAGCATCAGATCGCCCCGATTGGCATCGACCGAACCGAAGATCCCGTTGGCCAGGGCAAATTCCAGCTCATGATGGAAGCTGTGGCCGGCCAGGGTAGCGTGGTTGGCCTCGATATTCATCTTCAGATGATCGACCAGCCCGTACTTCTGCAAAAACGCAAAACAGGCGGCCACATCGCTGTCATACTGATGCTTGGTCGGTTCCTTGGGTTTCGGCTCAATGTAAAACTGGCCGGTAAAGCCGATCTTCTTCTTATAATCCACCGCCATATGCAGGAATTTCGCCAGATGATCCATCTCCCGGCCCATATCCGTGTTCAGCAGCGACTTGTAACCTTCCCGCCCGCCCCAGAAGGTATAACCGCTGCCACCCAGCTCTTTGGTCACTTCGATCGCCTTGGCTACCTGGGCGGCGGCGTAGGCAAAGGCATCGGCGTTGCAACTGGTGGCCGCCCCGTGCATATAGCGGGGGTGGGCAAACAGGCAGGCCGTGCCCCAAAGCTGCTTAATCCCCGTCCGCTGCTGCTCTTCCTTGAGCACCTTGACCACCTCGTCCAGGTTTTTATGCGACTGGGCCAGGGTTTTTCCTTCCGGGGCCACGTCCCGGTCATGGAAACAATAGAATCCCAGCCCCATTTTTTCAAAAAATTCAAACGCAACCCGCACCCGGTTTTGGGCATTTTGGACCGAGTCGGTCCCATCGTCCCAGGGCATCAGCCGGGTCGGCTGGCCGAACTGGTCGCCGCCGCCATTGCGGAAACAGTGCCAGTAGGCCGCCGAAAACCGGAAATGGTCCTTCATGGTTTTGCCTTCCACCACCTCCTGCGGATTGTAATGCTTGAAGGCCAGAGGATTTTTGGATTTGGGACCTTCGTAGGCAATCTTTTTGATATCGGGAAATGCAGCTTTCATAATTGGATACTCCTTGTAATGACGCCAGCGTTAAAAGCTCTTCAAGCCCCTGTTAATGGGAAGCCAGAGCCGTTTTTGGGTGTCAATATTGACTTTTGGCGGTTCCGTCAATATAAATCAAATACAGGAAAACATATTTTTCTGATTTCGTCAAGAATGTAAAAAAAGGAATTTTTGAATAACCGCTAACTCAGGAGTAATGAAATGGTTACATGCTGCGGCAATACCCCGGGACGCAAGGGAGAAATCACTTTTCAGGGCAATCCTCTGACGCTGGCGGGGCCGAAACTAAAGGCAGGCGATCCGGCGCCGGATTTTGTACTTTTGCGTAATGATCTTTCCGAAGCCCGGCTGGCGGACTTCCGGGGCAAAACCATCTTGCTTTCCGTGGTGCCCAGCCTGGATACCCCGGTTTGTGATATGCAAACCCGCCGTTTCAACGAAGAGGCCGGAAAATTGAAAAATACGGTGGTCCTGACCGTCAGCATGGACCTGCCTTTTGCCCAGCAGCGCTGGTGCGGAGCGGCGGGGG
>JAKQBU010000539.1 GCA_029573975.1 Planctomycetota bacterium | reverse complement strand
CCACGGACGTCCATGTCCTGTTGAATGGCGACATGTATGATGGTCCCAGCTACACGGGCTCACTGATGGATGGTATCATCGATGGCAACTACGGCTACGCTCCTCTGGGTATTGCCCCCACCGGTACCTCGAACAATGTGCCCTACAATGCCGTACTATCGCTCAATGAGGGTGACAAGCTTGACTTTGTGGTCAATTACGGCCCGGACGTTTCGATCGCTGGCGATCTGACCGGCCTCGATGCGACCATAACCCTGATCCCCGAACCGGCGACGATGTCGCTGTTGGGGCTGGGCGCTTTGGCGCTGTTGCGGAAACGCAGATAAGTCTATATGTTTTGAAAAACATATACGCTGCACACGCCTCGTCGGGAAACCGGCGAGGCTTTTTTTTAGAATAACGATTATTTGCTTGACGAAAAGGGTTGTTTGAGAATAATAGCTGTATGATTTCCGCCGGTGCTAGCGAATAAAATCCAACCTGAAATAATACCTCTGCGTATTCATGCCCCTGGTAAATATTGGATAATCTTGCGAAAGGAAAAACAATGAAAAGCAAAATGTCTCTCTGTGGGATGGTTCTGATGGTAACGATTCTTTCGGCGGCGGTTCTGCGGGCGGTGGAGCCGGCTGGGGAGGAAATGGCCCAGCGGGATCAGTGGGTAGCCGCCAAATTTGAAGGAAAGCAGCCGGAAATCCCTGCCCAGCCGGGTCTGATCGTGCTGGCCAATTACGGTCCGGTGCAGCAGAACGGCCGCGACGGCCAGCCGCTGCGGATTGCGGACCAGCAATTCCAAAGGGGCCTTTATTGTCATGCCAACAGCAGCGTGGTGGTGCGGCTGCCCGGGCCGGCCAAATCCTTTGCCGCCCAGGTAGGGATTGACACCAACGGCCAATATGGCGGCGGCAGTATCATTTTCATCGTGCAGAGCGGCGGTAAAGAGCTGTATCGCTCGCCGGTTATGCGGCGGGGGCAGAAAGCGCGGTCCGTCGAGGTCGATTTAAAAAATGCCGCGGAATTTTCCCTGATTGTGAATGATTCCGGGGATAACATCAACAGCGATCAGGCCAGTTGGGCCGATGCCAGGGTTACGTTGGCGGATGGTAAGGAAATCTGGCTGGGGGATATGAAGATTGTCGATGCCTCTAAAATCCCTTACGATAGCCAAATGCCTTTTTCCTTTGTCTTTGGCGGTCAATCATCCCGTGACTTGATGAAAGACTGGGAACCCAAACGGGATACCAAAAAGCTGGATGAATTCCGCACCCAATATACCCTGTTCTATACCGATGCCCAGACCGGGCTGGAGGTGCGGTGCGTAGGGGTGGCGTTTAACGACTTCCCCACCGCCGAATGGACGGTTTATCTGAAGAATATCGCCGCGCAGGATTCTCCTATTATCGAAAATCTTCAGGCCCTGGATACCCAATTTAGCTGCGGCTCCAAAGGGCAGTTTGTTCTGCATCACAACCGGGGCGATGACTGCACGGTCAACAGCTTTGCCGTTCTGAAAACCGAACTGGCCCCGCAGACAATCCTGAAATTCGCCTCCGTTAACGGCCGGCCTACCAATTTCGAGTGGCCCTATTACAACCTGAATGCCGGCGGCGATGGGATTATGATGGCCATCGGCTGGCCGGGCCAGTGGGCGTCCCAGTTCATCCGTGATGAGGCCCTGAATCTGCGGGTGCTGGGCGGCCAGGAACTGACCCATTTCAAGCTGCGGCCGGGCGAAGAGGTCCGCACGCCGCTGATTGCCCTGCTGTTCTATCAGGGCGACTGGATTCGGGGGCAGAACCTCTGGCGGCAATGGATGCTCGACCACAATTTCCCCAAGGATTACGGCAAGCGGATCACGCCGAAGCTGGCGGGCGTCAGCGGCCATCATTTCCCCGGCCTGATGTGCAATCAAAAAGAGGAAATCCTGTTTATTGATCGGTTCCTGGAAGAGGGAATCAAGCTCGATTACTGGTGGATGGACGCCGGTTGGTATGTTTGCGATCCCGCCGTCGGCTGGCCCCAGGTCGGGACCTGGGAGGTGGATCCCAAACGGTATCCCGACGGCATTCGCGCGATCAGCGATCACGCCCACGCCAAGGATATCCAAACCATCGTCTGGTTCGAGCCGGAACGGGTTTCCGGCGGTACCTGGATTACCCAGAATTGTCCGGAATGGGTTTTCGGCGGGGCAGGAGGCGGATTGTTTAGGCTGGATGAGCCGGATGCGGTGCGATGGATTACCGACAAGGTGGATCAAATCATCACCGAACAGAAAATCGATTTGTATCGTCAGGATTATAACATTGATCCGCTGTCCTTCTGGCGAAATAACGATACCGAGGACCGGCAGGGGATTACCGAAATCCGCTATGTCGAAGGCTATCTGGCCTATTGGGATGAACTTCAGCGGCGGCATCCGGGCATGATGATCGACTCCTGTGCCAGCGGCGGCCGGCGGGATGACCTGGAAACCATGCGCCGCGCCCTGCCCCTGCTGCAAAGCGACTGTGAATTCAACCCGGTTGTCCATCAGTGCCATACCTACGGTTTCGATCTGTGGCTGCCCTTCCATAGCCGCGGGGCCGTTCGGACAGCCCCGGAATGTAATTCCTATCAAATGCACGGCTGTATCGCCTCGCCCATGATGTCCTTTTGCATGGACATGCGGAAAAAAGACTATGACTATGAAATGATTCGCAAATATGTCAAGATGTGGCGGGAAGTATCGCCTTATTATTTAGGCGATTTCTATCCGCTTACTCCCTATACCACCGCCAACGATGTCTGGATGGTCTGGCAGTTCGACCGGTCGAGCGACCTGTCCGGCGGCATGGTTCACGCCCATCGCCGCGGTGACTGCTATTTCCGCAGCGCCGATTTCGCCCTGCAAGGTCTGGATCCCGCGGCCCGGTATCAAATTACCAACCTGGAAACAGGCCAGACTGTCAAAGTTACCGGCAGCGACCTGATGAGCAAAGGTCTCCGCATCGATATTGACGAAAAGCCCGGTGCCGTCATCATCAAATATGAAAAGATAAAATAGGAAAATACCTGCGAGAAACACCTTTCCGTTTCTTACAAAATCTCAGTGGCACCTTTCCGCGCTCAGCGGAGGGGTGCCGTTTTTATAGACCATACACTTCAGGAGTTAAAATCCGATAATCCAGCTCTCAGAGTGGTGATTTTTATTGCTCAGAGTGGTGTTTACATGGAAAAAATGCGAGTTTATACTGGAGGACGATTTTAAGGCTTAATCGAAATATTAGAGTACGAAAAGCAGGCGTGAATCGGTCCTGCAGAAAGGGAAAAAAATGAGAAAAAGCATAATGGTAAAAGAGGCGGTTCTGGTGGGGGTGGTGGTTTTTATGGGAGTATTGACGATGGCGAAGGTACAGGCGCAGGATGCGGAATTTAACGGTTTGAATATGGGGATGAATACGCTGCCGCTGCTGACGAAGGCGCAGACGCGGTCGATCAGCCCGGAGAATTTTACCGGTGAGGAGGGTAAGGGCGGGATGTCCACCGACGGGCTGGCCAAGAATGCGGCACGGGATTTGGGGCAGGGGTGGAAAGTATCGCCGTATATTCATATTCAGGCCAAGGAGACTTTTACGCTGGGGGAGATCAACGGATCGGGGGCGATTCAGCATATCTGGATGACTCCGACGGGGCATTTCCGGTATTCGATCCTGCGGTTTTACTGGGATGGGGAGACGGAGCCGTCGGTGGAAGTGCCAGTGGGCGATTTTTTTGCCAGCGGGTGGAATAAATACAAACAGATCTCGTCGCTGGCGGTGTGCGTAAATCCGGGCAGCGGGCTGAATTGTTACTGGCAGATGCCGTTCCGTAAGTCGTGCAAGATTACGATGGAGAATGTCGCGGATGAGGCGATGACGCTGTATTATCAGATTGATTATACGCTGACAGAGGTGCCGGAGAATGTGGGGTATTTTCATGCCCAGTTCCGGCGGGTGAATCCGCTGCCGTATAAGGATGTGTTCACTATCGTCGATGGGATCAAGGGCAAGGGGCAGTATGTGGGTACGTATATGGCCTGGCA
>JAKQBU010000538.1 GCA_029573975.1 Planctomycetota bacterium | reverse complement strand
TGTGTCAATGCCCTGATTATTGCCTTTAAGGCCAATTTGAATATCAGCTTTGCCGATTTGCAGGCCCATCATTTCGCCGGCGGCCATCTGGACAATCTGGTCAAGGCCATGATTGCCGCCAACCGGGCAAATATCAAGCTGTCCTTCGATGTGGCCCGGGCGATTGATCTGGCTGGCCGCGATATCCTGGAAGCGGTGCATACCACGGTTAAGCCCAAGGTTATCGATTGTCCGACTCAAACACCCGGGACCACCATGCTGGACGCGGTGGCCAAGGATGGCATCCGGCTGCTGGTGCGGGCACGGGTAACAGTGCGCTCCAACATCGACCAGTTGGTACGCGGTGCCACGGATGAGACAATCATCGCCCGTGTCGGCCAGGGGATCGTCAGTGCCATCGGTTCCTCCAATACCTACAAGGATGTGCTGGAGAATCCGGATCGGATCTCCCGCAAGGTATTGGAAAGCGGCCTGGACGCCCAGACGGCCTATGAGATAGTCTCGATTGATATCGCCGATGTCAGCGTCGCCAGCGCCGGGGATGTAGCCAACGTAGGCGCTCTGCTGGAAACCGACCGGGCGGAAGCAGACAAAAAGATGCGGCAGGCCGAAGCCGAAGGCCGGGCGGCCATGGCCCGGGCACGGGAACAGGAAATGCGCGCCCTGGTGCAGGAGAACCAGGCCAAGGTGGTGTTGGCGGAGGCGGAAGTGCCCCGTGCCATCGCCGATTCCTTCCGCAGCGGGAACCTGGGGATTATGGACTATTACCGTATGAAGAATATCGCGGCCGATACCGCCATGCGGGATTCGATCGGCCGGGGAAATCAGCCGAAACAAACTCCCCATCATGAATCATAAGTATTGTAAAAATAAGGTATCCTTTACCAGCGGATAAGAATTATGTGGTATCAAATTATTTCTGCTTTTTGTCTGGCTGACCAGGACGACGGACCGGGCGGTATGGGCAAATATCTGCCGGTTATTTTGTTCATAGTTTATATAGTAAGCAGCCTGATCAAGGGCAAACAGACCAAAAAACCGCCGGAGACACCTGCTCCTAAACAGAAGCCCTCCCAGCCGGCGCCGCCTGCCTACATGCGCAAACTGCCGCCTACTCATCCGGCTCGTCAATCCCAGGTACCACCAAACCAACCATCAACCCGACCATCAACTCCGCCGCCAACCCGGCTGCCAGCTCAAACCGGAACATCTGAGCCGGCTATAAAAAGGCCGATTCCGGTACCCCGACCGGTATCGCAGACATCTAAACCCGCCCCAACGGTGTCTTCACCCCAACCGATGGGTAGCCCTCGGCCGCCCATTCAGCAAACGGCCAAGCCGATTCCGCGATCCGGTGCCATGCCACCGCGGCCCATACCAATCCCGGTGGTAGCCCAACAGCCGGTAATCATGCCGCCGAAGGTCCACCCCTCTGGAACTGCAGAAGAAAAAAAAACGCAAGTTTTGGAAAAAAGGAGCCAGGTGGTTTCAACCGGTGCGATACCTCTGGCATTCAATCAAAAGGATGAACTGGCCCGGGCGGTTTTATACGCGGAAATTTTGGGAACTCCAGTTGGTTTGCGACCGATGGGCAGTTATGATTATTGATTGATGAGCCGTTTGTTGCATGAAAATCAGTTATGATCTTCGGTTTGCCCATCTGCCCGGCGGAGGCGGTGTCTATACGGCAGAATTACTAAAAGCCCTGGTCCGAACCAGACCGCAAATACAGTGGAAGATATATCACAACTCCGAAAGCCGGCGGCAGCAGACCGTTATCACCGAATTGTTGAAGGAGGGGCCCGATCTGGAGTTGGCAGCCGTGAAAGCCCCGTGTCTTTCGGTGCGGCAGCATTGGGAGTTCCGTAAATTCCACGATAATATGGATTTATATCATTACCCCCATTTCGATATGCCTCTGGGTATGCGGGGTATTCCGCTGGTGATGACCATCCACGATTTGTATCCGCTTACCCTGCCGGGTTATTGTTCACCATTGAAACGGCAGTATTTTTATCGTCTGGCCCGGCATAATGCCCAGCGTGCCAGCAGGGTAATTACCATATCCCAGCACACCCAAAAGGATATCCAGCAATGGCTGCAATGCCCGCCGGAGAAAATCCGGCTCATCCCCCAGGGCTACAGCCGTCAATATCGGCCGATACAGGACAGGCAACACTTGACAGAAGTGCGGCAGAAATACCGGTTGCCGGAAAAATTCATCCTGTATGTGGGCAATCATAAGCCGCACAAAAATCTGGCCAGACTGCTGAAAGGGTATCGGCTTCTACCCGATGAGATGCAGCGGGAGTATGCACTGGTTTTAACGGGGCCAATCTCTCAAAATACCAAAACCTTACAGGATCTGGCTGACTGTCTGGACATTCGTCCCCAGGTTCTATTTCTCGGCCTCATTGAGGAAAAGGATTTGCCGGGATTGTACAATCTGGCTTCGTTATGTGTCCTGCCCAGCCTGTATGAAGGATTCGGTCTGCCGCTGGTGGAAGCCATGGCGTGCGGAACAACGGTTGCCTGCTCCAACGCCGCCGCCATCCCCGAAGTCGTCGGTTCTGCCGGCCGGTTATTCGATCCTCTGGACCCAGAGGCCATTTCCCAGGCAATCCTCCAGGCCATCCAGTATGATGTCGGAAAGACCGGCAACAGACAAAAATGCCTGGACCAGGCGGCGAAATTTTCCTGGGAAAAAACAGCAGCCCAAACCTGGCAAGCCTATCAGGAACTAATGGCTTCGCAGTAGAAAAAACTACGATTTTACCGGCCGCAGAATAAACTAAACACTGATCAAATCGATTGTAACTATCAATTTAACAAACACATACGACAAATCCCTGCCTTCCTCTTGCTTTGCCCCCTATACTATTGGTATAATGCAGGATTGTTGCCTGGATTGGTTTTGATAATAACTTTATGAAAAAGATAATTATAATCCGGGCTGGAAGTCCAGCCTGGAAAGAACAAAATAGACTGCAAGGAACCCTGCCCCTGCCGATTTCAGAAACGGGTAAAGAGGTGCTGGATCGAATCTCTTCTTTTCTGAAGGAGGAGGGTATTGACTGTCTGTACTCCAGCGGGAATGAATCCTCCGGCCCCACAGCCCAATACCTATCCCATCAGTTTGGCTTTAAAACCAAAAAGCATACCGGGTTACGCGAGCTGAACTGCGGATTATGGCAGGGATTGTGCCTCCAGGATATCCAAAAGCGCTTCGGTACGTCCTATAAGCAATGGAAGCAGGATCCGACGGCCTTTACCCCACCGCAAGGGGAGTCAACCCTGGCTGCCTATGACCGTATCCGGGACGCGGTCCGCCAAATCCTCCGAAAGAGTGGGGAAAAGAAAGTTGCTGTGATTGCCGGCCAGATGGCAGCCGCGATGATTGAATGTCATCTGACCCAAAAAGATGTGAATACCCTGTGGCAGGTCGCGGCCCAGGAAGCTCCGCTAAAAGTACTGGAATGCCAGAGCCGGATTGCCGCTGGCCCATATGAGGTTTATGTGCCGAATCTGCAAGTCGCAACCCCATCCCAGAGCAAACCGGCCGCCGCAAAACGAATCAAGAACGAAATCGAGGAAGAGGATCCTGGCCAATCCTTCCAGTTCGAGGCCGGCATCGCATGAAACAGAACAAAAAAGGGTCCTGGGACGGCTATTCCTTAAAGAAAAAATTGGATGTTCCGGAAGGCCTGTGGCGCCGCTGCCCCGGCTGCGAAGACATGATCTTTGCCAAAACCGTGACCGAAAATCTGGAAGTATGCCCGGAGTGTAATTACCATTTCCGGGTACGGGCCAAAACCCGGATTGAGCAGCTCTGTGATGAGGGCAGTTTTGAGGAATTGCTGGCCGATTACGCCCCCGTGGATGCCCTGGATTTTCATGATTTACAGGACTACAAAAGCCGGCTGGAGTCCAGCCAGAAAAAAACCGGCTTGAATGATGCCGTGGTAATGGGAAAGGCCTTCGTAAAAGGCAGGCCCATCATGCTGGCGGCTATGGACCCGGAGTTTATGATGGGTTCGATGGGATCAGTGGTCGGAGAAAAGATTTCCGTGGCGGCGGAAATGGCGGCGGAAACCCAATTTCCGCTGGTGGTGGTGAGCTGTTCCGGCGGCGCCCGGATGCAGGAAGGAGTTTTGAGCCTGGCCCAGATGGCCAAAACCAGTGCAGCTATAGGCCGCCTGAACGAGGCGGGTGGGCTGTTTATCTCCATTTTAAGCGATCCGACAACGGGCGGCGTGGCGGCCAGCTTTGCCATGCTGGGGGATATCATTATCGCCGAACCGGGCGCTCTCATCGGTTTTGCCGGACCCCGGACCATCTGGCATACCATCAAGGTGGAACTGCCGGAAGGTTTCCAGAAAGCGGAGTTCCTGCTGGAGCACGGCTTTGTAGATATGATTGTGCCGCGGAAGGAGCTGCGAAGCGAGCTGGCACGAATCATTGATTATTGCGGGAAATGAGCTTTCAACCGGTTGACAAAAGTTTTTTTCCGGTTACACTGGGAAGCCTCTGGAGAGTTGAAAAAGGCAAAAAACCAGAGTTAATTATATGTAAATTAAATAGTTATGGTGGGAGTAGCTCAGCTGGATAGAGCACCAGGTTGTGGTCCTGGGGGCCGCGGGTTCGAATCCCGTCTCTCACCCTTTTTTGTTGCATAGTCCCTGAAAAGTTCTGTAGCGGAGATTGATTATGAAGGCATTCGTCACAGGTGCAGGAATATTGGCGGGTTTGCTGCTGGTGCTGGCCGCCGGCTGTACAATTGATTCGGTTCGCCTGAACCAGCGGGCACAGGTGTATATGGAATACGGGGAGTATGAAAAGGCGGAAGAACTCTTGAAGAAGAGCCTGGATAATGACCATGAAAATCCGGCCACCCGCTACTGGCTGGGCCGCTGCTATCAGGCGACGGGCCGGATCGACCAGGCGATTTATGAATACGGTCTGGCGGTTCGCTTCGCCCCTTCCATTGAAACCGCACAAATGGCATATATCAATATCTTACACGAGGACCAGCGCGAAGAAGAATCCCTGCGGGCCACTAAGGCGTTTCTGGCCCATAAAGATATGCTGATGGGCGAATATGTGCGGATCGCCAATAATTTTCGGGAGAAGGGCATGGACATGCATTATATAACCACGCTGCATTATGCCCAGGAGAAAAACCTCAAAGATCCCACTCCTTCTTTGACACTGGCGGACTATTTTGCCGAAAAAGGGGATGTGGAACAGACGATGAAGGCCCTGTCGCGGGCCTTTGAGATTGATCCCTATTATCCGGGCCTGGCC
>JAKQBU010000511.1 GCA_029573975.1 Planctomycetota bacterium | reverse complement strand
CTTGCCCGCGTTGGTATAACCTACCAGCGAAACCGTAAAATGCTTCTCCCGCGTCTGTACCTGCCGTTTTTTCCGCAGGTCAATCTTCTCGATCTGCTCCCGCAGGTCGCTGATGCGTTTCTTCAGCAGCCGCCGGTCGATTTCCAACTGTTTTTCACCCGGCCCGCGGGTCCCGATCCCGCCCACCGCACCGGCCAGCCCGCCGCCCGCCCCGACGACGGTATCCAAGTGGCTCCACATGCGGGTCAGACGGGGGTAGGTATATTGCATCTGGGCCAGTTCCACCTGGAGCTTTGCCTCATGCGTCTGCGCCCGCGAAGCAAAGATATCCAGGATTAATTCGCTCCGGTCCAGCACCTTCCGCTCGATTACCTTCTCCAAGTCCCGAATCTGCCCCGGCGACAGGTCCGCGTCAAAAATTACCGTTTTGGCCCCTAATTCTTTCGCCCGCTCCCCGATTTCCACCGCCTTGCCCCGTCCGACAAAATATGCCGGGTTGATTTTTCTCCGCTTCTGATACATTGCCCCCAGCACATTCGCACCCGCCGCCTCTGCCAGCGACTCCAGCTCCGCCAGCGACTCCACTGGCCCGATCTTCGAATCCGGAAGCGTCACATTTACCAGCAACGCTGTTTCCTGATCCACTTGTAAATACGTTTCTTTGCTCTCCAAATTTGGGTTCTTTCCTCTGATATTCTATCTTACTTCATGTAGTATATTATCTTCCCAGCTTGTCTGTCAAGATAGTTATGAATGAATATTTTCATAAAATCATTTAAAATAAGATATTATGGCATTTTTGCCTCCATTTCCGCCCTCGCCAGCCCCATACCGGGGCAATTTGACCTTACCCCGCACGCCAAAATATTTTAATTGCTTGTTAGCCAACCATTTATATAGTATCCACTGAAACAGGACTGCGTATTTCCTGTATTTTATTGAGACAAATAGCTCACCAGCGGCCACTAAATCATAGAGAACTCGGCCCAAGGTCGATGACATGGTGCATTAGTGGCTGTGTCAGGAGGTTTTGGATTTGGCAACATCGGATGATGCGGCCTTGGTCATCAGTGCGATGAATGGCGATACGGCTGCGTTCGCTCAGCTTTATGATCGCTTTGCCCCTCTGGTTCGTGCTGTTTGTAAAGAGAATAGTGGTAGTCTTGCCGAAGCTCAGGATTTGGCCCAAAAAGTCTTTATCAGGGCCTATCAGCGGCTGAGCCAACTGAAAAAACCCGATAGCTTCGGCCCCTGGCTGGTTTCCATCGCCAGAAATGTCTGCCGGGAATTCCGGCGGAGCCAGGCTCGTGATCGGCATGTCCTTGTCGGACTGGATCCCGAAGAGCTGGCACCGGAAAAACGAACGCCCCGCAATGACCGGCTCGACTGGCTCATGGCGGCGATGGAAAAGCTGGAACCCGACGAAAAGCTGGCCTTGCATGTGTATTATCTCCAGGATGAAGATGTCGAGCAGGCCATGAAAGTCGTAGGTGTATCGCGGTCAGGTTTTTATCGCCTGCTCGCTAAAGCCAGAGAAAAAATCGAAAAATATGTCTATGAAAGAGAGAAAGAGTAACGAAGATATGATGAGTTCTACCTTACATAAAGACCTCCAAAGCTATTATCAGCAGTTCCATCAGGATCATGACCGGCTGCGCAGCGAGCTGCTCTCCAGCCTGTCCTCTCTCCCCGTGGAAACCCGCAAAACGTTGGTCTTCCCTTGGCGCAGAGCCGCCCTGGCTCTGGCCGCCTCGTTTTTGGTCGTGCTGGGCCTCTGGTTCCTCAATAATAACCCGGCTCCCTCCGCTGTCGATCCCCAGGCCGCCTGGGCTTCCACCGTGCAGCGGGCCAGCCAGGTCCAGTCGATGCACCTGATGGCCTCGACCGCCGGCGCCGCCAACAAGACCAGCAGCGTCGAGATCTGGTGGCGCAGGCCCGGCTGCGTCAAAATGCTCTGGAGCAACGGCAATATCAATACCTCCAATATGGAAATGAATTACCGCCTCGACCAGAAGAACAACACCCTCACCATGGTTAGCTCCCAGACCCTCGCCCCCGAAATGATGATTCTCGACTGGTTTGTCGAGATGTTCACCTCCGAAAAAATGGTTTCCCAAAGCTGGGTCGGCGACTTCCGTAAAGTTCAGGACTCCCAGCCGGTGGATTACCAGGGCCTGAAATGCCAGTTGTTTTCCTTCGAGCGGGAAAAGCAGCGATTCGACTATATCGTCGATCCGCAGACCAGCCGCATCCTCCAGGCCAAAATGTATAACAAAAACAATCCCGACAAACTCCTATATAACATGGAAGTCCTCGCCATCGACGAAGACTATTCGGATGCATTTTTCACTATTCAACCGCAGCCAGGCCAGAAAGTCATCAATCGCGCCGGACTTGATAAAAACAAAAACATTTCGCCCTTGCCGATGTTAGGGAAATAAAGTTTTCTTTTTCGACGCCTCATGCCCGTGGTAGAGCGAACTTCCGGAGGGTAAGAACAGTACCTTTCACCAGTTCCTTCGCCAGGGGCTTTTTTTTCGTCAGTAAGCGGCTGGTAAGTGGTTGGCAGGCAATGGGTTGGGATCCTGGTTCATATTTTTTCGGCTGGGGGCGGTTTTGGGAAAGTCTGTAAGGCAGGCAAGGGCTAAAGGGCAGGCATTGCCAGCACCACTTACGCCTCGGTGCTGGCCGCACGGCAGATCGACGCGGGCGTAAATGGGAATATGACGCTCCCGTTGGTCGCTTGTAAGTGCTTATTTTTGGTTTTGGGAAATTGATGTAAGTGCTTATTTTACGTAGGCGAGGGGCAGAGATGAGGTCCGATAACTGGGTTAATATGCGGAATATGGGTAAGATGTAGGGGCGTTTTTGGTAAAATATAACGATTAGGTAAGATGTTAAAGGTTGAAATGGGGGACAGGCAATTTTGCACCATTTTTGCCGGGGTCTCCTGCCGCTTTTGACGGGCCCGCTGGTCGCTGCGAAGTTGTATAAGTACTTATTTTGCAGATTATTAAATTAATTTTAGATTGATTTTTGATGGTGTGGGATGGGCGGAAATATGGTTTAAAATAGGTAAGATGGGTAAAAAAATGTTAAGATATAACGATTAGGTAAATGTTGAAGAAAGTGTAGTAAAAGATGAAGAAAGTCATGTAAAACATGGGGAAAACAGGTGAAAACATGAGTAAAACACAGTAAAAAGTTGATGGTTATCGGTTATCGGTGAAGATAAAATTTTTGGAGGAGGAAGATTACCCAGATTAACAGCAGACTAATTGAGACAGGTCGGACAGGAGGAAGACGGCTGGCCGCACCGCCTCAAGGTCGGAGGGGTGGGACGGTTGGTTGAAGGAGTTTTTCGGACTCGGACGCATGGAATGCCGGTTTCCCCCCCCCGTGAAGAGAATTCTGTCGGCGGCTTTGATACTATCAATCCTCCCGCTCCCATGCGGCTCTTAGCTGCGGTTCCGGCTGGGGGCAGCAAGCGGAAAAGGAGGACCAGGGGATTAAAATTTATAAAGTTGACGGGGAAAGGCAAGGGGGATTATGATGGGGGGATGAGCGGATCAACCAGGAAGAAACGGGCAGCCGGCAGGCGATGGTGAAGCGAGAAAG
>JAKQBU010000470.1 GCA_029573975.1 Planctomycetota bacterium | reverse complement strand
CCGCCGTCCCCGGTTCCATTCAGCCCCACCACCAGGCCCGCCCCGTGCAGTTTGTTGATCCGCTCGCCCAGCGGGCGGGCAATATCGCGGATGCGGGTCAGGCCCCCCACCGGCTCACACGCCAGCCAGCTCGCCAGAACGGCCAGGAGAACGGCCCGCCGCCGCTTCGTAAAGATTTCCTGTGTCATGGGTATCGGATTCATCGGTATCCTGTTTTAAAAAATTCCCAGCCAATCCACCAGCCCGGACAGCAACCCGCGCTTGGTGGCATCCCGGGCCATACCTTTATGAGATTTCCGCAGATTCAGATCCGCCAACTGGGAGGAAAGGATCGAGTTGTCAATGCCCACATCCTTGCTGCGGCAGATCCCGCTCAATACAATGGTGGTCTCTTCTTCATCGATGATGACTTTTTTGGTCGCCTCCAGCAGCAGCGTACCGTTGGGCAGCACGTCAATCACCTGGGCCTGGATCCGGGCGGTCAGCGAATCTTCCCGCTTGATATCGCCTTTGCCTTCAAATTCCCGGTCGTACGATAATCCGACTTTCGGGTCCCCGTGGCTTTGTTTGTCGGGCCGCAGATTCAATCCGGACAGCGAAATCCAGTCCTGCAGTTTCGAATCCACGCTGTATTCCCGGTCCGCCTTGGTATCCGCCTTGGTCGAGTTTTTGCTCACTTCGTTGACCACAATGGTAATCAGGTCATGCACCCGGTAATCCTTGGGACTGGGTTCGGCCACCGTGATCCAGCTTGCTTTCAGAATCGGGGTGCGCCGGGAGGAGTTCAGCCGCAGGGACGCGGATTCCGTTTCCCCCAGCGATTTTCCGCTGGAATCGGTTTTCATCCCCTGCTGCCGCAGAGCGCTGTTTTGCCTATCCTCTTCGGCGCGGACAAAAAGGCTGTTGCCGTTGCCCGCCGGCACCCGGCCGGCCGTCACCGACAAAAACCAGAAGACACAAATCCATTGGACTGTACGCATTAATTCTCCTGATAACGTTTTTGCGAGTTGGATCCGATAAAATCCTTACTGAGCAGCACTTCTTTTTCCGGGGCCGATTCTTCCATCACGGCCACCTGCTGGGCGGCCGTAATCCGGCCCTGCACCGTCCGTTTGTTGTTTTCATCCCGAACCAGAATGACATCGCCGTACGCTCCGCCGGCCAGGGCCTTGCACCGCTGGCGGATTTCCACCTGTCCCACTTTGGCAATCACATCGACATATTCATTTCGTTTGACCAGTTGCACCTTGCGGATCATCCCCGGCAGCACCAGCTCATTTTCGCCGGCAGCCCGGGCCACTTCCTGCCCCACGACATAGTCCAGGTCCGTGATTCCGACCTCCCGGAAACTGGTAACCCGACGGGGCATCCGTTTGACCATCTCCGGGGTAATCACCTGCCCCGGCCGCAGCGCCTGTGCCGCCACCACCGATTCACACAAAAACTCCACCTTCCCGGAGACCTTGCAACGGCCCGGATCCCCCTGCCGGCGGCTTTCCGGTTCCCGGAGGCTCAAATCGGTTACGGCAAACTGGACCTGGCCCAGCCGAATGGGGGAGAGAGGCACGATTTTAAAACGGTCTCCCGCGGCCGGCTGCTGCAGCCAGGACGGATCCTTGCACTGCCACTCGATTTTCAAAGACGCCGTATCCAGCCCCATCATGTCCGCCACTTTTTCCGTAAGATAGTCGGACAGAGAATCGTTCGGCTCTTCCGCATTCGGTTCCGCCAGAAACGCCTCCGGCAAACCGGAGGCCGGCGGCAGGGCCAAAACCGCAGCGGAGGCGGAATCAGCGGTTTGTTCCGCACAATTCGTTTTCACCCGGCACTGGCTCGCACCATAAATATCGATTCCAGCCGGTTGGATCCGGGCCTGCGCCAGGGCGGTGGTAATTTCCAGCGTTCCCAAAACCAGCTCCCCGCCGTCCGGCTGCTGCCCGGCAATAATCAGATTGGCCAGGCGGTCTTTAAGCTCCTGGCTTTCGCACTGGATATCGGCTATCGCCTGCAGGCAAACCGCTCCGGACCGGACCTCCGCCACCGGACGAATGCGGATTTCCGCTTCGCCGGCCGGGGCCGGCTGTCCCAGGGAAAGCCCGGCCAGCAGCAGAATCGCGATTCGGATATTATAGAGTTTGGTTTTCATGGATTTGCGTCAATCCTTTAGCTTCGTAACCGGCTGACCACCTGCATATTCTGATCGGCCGCCTTGATGGTCTGCGAGTTCAGCTCGAAATACCGCTGGGTCCGTATCATATTCGTCAGTTCCCGGACGGCATCCACATTGCTGGCCTCCAGGAAATTCTGGGCCAGGGTCCCAAAGCCCTCATCGCCCGGAATGCC
>JAKQBU010000467.1 GCA_029573975.1 Planctomycetota bacterium | reverse complement strand
AAGGAAAAGGGTGATTTCTTCTTTTACGCCGATGAAAAAGGCAGAGCCAAAGAACCAGGCCAGAAAAAAGTCTATAAATATCTGCATCCGGACTCTATCCGGCAGAAAGTGGAACAAAGCCTGCGCCGGCTGAACACCGATTATATCGACCTTTATCAAACCCACTGGCAGGAATCCACCACCCCGATAGAAGATACCATGTCCGCCCTGCTGCAGCTCAAAAAAGAAGGAAAAATCCGGGCCATCGGGGTTTCCAATGCCCGCCTGGAGCAAATTCAGGCCTACTGTAAAGTCGGGCCGCTGGACAGCGACCAGGAACGCTACAGTATGCTGGATCAGCACATCGCCGCCGATGGCATCCTCGAGCACTGCCGTACCAACCATATTGCGGTGCTGGCCTACTCCCCTCTCGAACAGGGCCTCTTGACTGGCAAACTTACACCCGATCGCCAATTCCCTCCCAGTGATGTTCGCTATAACAATCCCCGCTATACGGTAGAAAAGCGTAAGGAGGCCCTGGCGATGCTGGCGGAATTCCAGCCGATTGCCCAGCGCCATCACGCCACCTTCAGCCAACTGGCCATCGCCTGGACCTTCTCCCAGCCGGGCTTGACCCATGTACTTTGCGGCGCCCGCGATGTCAAACAGGCCGTCGAAAACGCCAAGGCTGGGAAAATTAAATTATCCGCTGCGGATCTGGCTGCCATGAACCAGATCATCGCCCGATACAGCAAATGACGACGCTGGCCTCAGTAATGAACCAGCCAGTTCTCCGCAAAGATGACCAGATCTTCGATATCAACCCGGCAGTCGCCGCTTAAATCGCTGGGTATGGATTCTACCGGGTATTGGCCGAAGACCATGATATTATTTATGCACCAGTAATAATCCCACCAGGCATCATAATAGCGCCAGCGAATCTGGACATTGGGTTGTCCCGCTGCGTAACTGGTCAGGTCCGATTGAACGACTCCGGAATAATCCTGAACGGCTTCATAACGAAGCAGGTTTTGCCAGGCCCCGCCGTTCACGCGGATATCCACATCCCCGATCTCATCGTTATCAAGACCATAGAAGCGAAATAGATGATTGAACTCCAGAATCACCGTCTCCAGCGCCGAGCAATTCAGGCTGGGGGTAATCAGTTGTTCATCCAGGTTGGCCTGCTGGGCGTCACTATTGCAATACATAAAGTGATCCGAAACATAGGCCCGGTATTCTTCGTGGATATCGGCAGGCTGCCCTGGTTTCCAGGTGATGCCGTCTGAGTAACCATCGACGATGGACCAGCCGGCCGGCAGGCCGCCGGCAAAGTCGGTGGAATAAAGTGCAAACCAGGGTTTAATCACTGCTGTGGTTTGGATGGTTTCGGCAGAACCGGCGCCATTGTCACTATCTTCATAGATAGCAATCATATTTTGACTGCCGGTGGTATGGAGAACACCATCTTCGGTGATGGGAGTGCCATAGGTTACATAGATACTGCCGGTAAAGTACCCGGAATTTGCAGGAGTTTCATATAAGGCAAGCGTTTCGTAATCCGCGCACGACTGCAATGTGATAGCCTGAGTACCATGTCCGATTAAGCCGCCGTCAATAAGAGTAACGGCGATAGTATCGTTATTGACATACACGGATTTATCCAGCTCCAGCATACCGCGGTGAGAGGTACCGGTGAAATTGTTATTCCAGCGATTGCCGGGTGCATACGAATTGATCACCACCCCCAAAACAATCTGATCGGAACGGGAATAACCGGTACTCGCACTTTTCGGAGCGGAAAAAGTCCAGCCCGGCTTGGATACACTGATCGTGAAATTGGTATTCGAAGGCAGATGAATCAGGGCGTAGATGCCGTTTTCATCCGTGGTGGCGGTGTAATTGCCGGTGGCCGTAACCGTAGCGCCCGCTATCGGAAAACCGCCGGTATCCACGACCCGTCCGCTGATAATCTCACCACCGCCGGTGGGAAAAATATTATAGACGCAGGAGGAGATCGTGTTGTAAGACGGACTGCTGTCGATGTTCGGCAGATTATACCAGGCGGTATAGGACCCGCCCCAGCCCAGGTTCAGATGATGATAAAGGGTGGAGCCGCTGTACCCATACCCATCACAGACAATCGAATGGCCGCTGCTATCTCTTTTTATGCCAAGCTGGCAGGGTTTTTTGGCATCCAGATTGGGATTGAGCATATTGTTCAGATCCGAACTCAGCCGGCTCGAGGATTTGGTGGCAATCGCGTTGGCATAGAAGAAAACACTTTTGATCCGATCCTTGACATCATAGGTTTGGGCGCCGGAAGAACTGGCGGTATAAGACATTTCGACGGAAACCCCCGCATCATGACAAAGGGCGCCGATTGCCTGCCGCTGGGCGGTGGTCAGGGAACTATTGGGATTCAGGGGCATTTCGGACCAATTATAGGGTCCGCCGGCCCCATTTCCGCCACGCAGGGAGCGACTTTGCGAATTACCATCTACCTCAATCGAAAACGTAGGGGTTCCCACACCAGCGGTGGGGTATTGGTGATAGCGGAGTATCTGCGCGAAAGCCGTAGCCACACAGCCGCAGACATAGTTATTGGGAGTATAGTAATTATAACATAGCCCGCCCCCAGCATTGCCCTGACTCCAGGTGCTGGTAACTAGCGGGGCCACCCGCACATCCGAAACAGAAGGATAACCCGTTTCCCCGCCGTCGCCATCCGCCTCCGCCTCCTCATCGGTATCCTGAACCTCTTTTCCCTCGGCATATTTCTGGAGACGGCTCCATTGATGTCGGGCTTTCTGAGTCGCTTTCCCCAGTTTTTCTTTTTGGTCCTGGGCCAGCACAGCCCGTTTTCCAGGCAGATTACGGGCCAACCCAACGCGATCTGGCAAATCCTGGCTGACCAGGGCACCCAGCGGATTATCCAGGGATGGATCGAACGTACCGCTGGGGGAAAAGGCGATGATAGGCTCCACTTCATCGTCCGCCGGTACAATGACAAAACCCTCCGGCTGGAGATAAACCACATAGTAAAGCGGCTCTTCCTGTTCGTCAGGGAAGGATACCACCTCCTTGATCTGAGACGGTAGAAGGGTAGCCAGGGGTTTCGGATCGGCTTTCAGCCAGCCTTTCACCGATTTCTTCGCCTGGTCCCGGCTAGCCGGTTTGGCATGAAGGGCGTTGGAAAAACCAAACAGCAAGACAAAAACTGCAAGAAATACCCTTATAAAGTTGATACGAGTCCATATCGACCGCGACAAATTCTCCGGCATGAAAAAACTCCTTTTTAGTATTTCCGATCCCTTGGTGGCCATAAAGCGGAATTTCCGACCAAAAGACCCTTTTTTATATTTTAGCAAAAAACGCACCGCAAGGCAAGGAGATTTTACCGGCAATTCCCCCGTTGCAAAATGGTATCGAATTTGCTAGCCTGTAGCGATTTTGGAATGAGATGTCGCTTTACCAAGGAAAAACCATGCCCAAACGGACAGATATCAAGAAAATCCTCATCATCGGTTCCGGCCCGATTGTTATCGGACAGGGATGCGAATTTGATTATTCGGGGACTCAGGCTTGCAAGGCCCTGCGGGAAGAAGGCTACCAAATCGTACTGGTCAATTCCAACCCCGCCACCATCATGACCGATCCGGAAATGGCGGACCGAACCTATATCGAACCCATTACGCCCGAAGCAATTACAAAAATTATCATCAAGGAAAGACCGGATGCGGTTCTGCCCACGCTGGGGGGGCAGACGGGGCTTAATACGGCGGTGCAACTAGCGGATCAGGGGGTATTTGATAAGTATAAAGTGGAGATGATCGGGGCCAATCGCGAAGTAATTCACAAGGCGGAGGATCGCAAACTCTTTGCCGAAGCGATGCAGCGGCTGGGTCTGAAAATGCCCCGCAGCCGGATGGCTTTCAACCTCCAGCAGGCCATGGAAGCCCTGGAGGTTATCGGACTGCCCGTCATTATCCGGCCTGCCTTTACCCTCGGCGGTACCGGCGGCGGAATCGCCTATAACCGCAAGGAATTCGAGGAAATCTGCGCCCGGGGGCTGGAATATTCCATGATTCACCAAATCCAGATCGAACAATCGGTAATCGGCTGGAAAGAATACGAGCTGGAGGTCATGCGGGATAAGCTGGATAATGTGGTGATTGTCTGTTCGATTGAGAATTTCGACCCAATGGGAGTCCATACCGGGGATTCCATTACGGTGGCCCCGGCCCAGACCCTCACCGATAAGGAATACCAGTTAATGCGCGACGCCGCCATGGCGATTATCCGTGAGATCGGCGTGGAAACGGGCGGTTCCAATATTCAGTTTGCCATCAATCCGGATAACGGCCAGATGGTAGTGGTGGAGATGAACCCGCGGGTGTCCCGCAGCTCGGCCCTGGCCAGCAAGGCCACAGGCTTTCCGATTGCCAAAATCGCCGCCAAACTGGCCTGCGGTTATACCCTGGATGAGATTTCGAACGACATTACCCGGGAGACCCCCGCCTGTTTTGAGCCGACCATTGATTACTGCGTGGTAAAGATTCCCCGCTGGACGTTTGAAAAGTTTCCGGAAGCGGATGAGACGCTGACCACCCAGATGAAAAGCGTGGGCGAGGCCATGAGCATCGGCCGGACCTTCAAGGAAGCCCTGCAAAAGGGAATCCGGTCGATGGAAGTAAAACGCTTCGGTTTGGGCCTGGATCCCAATGATAAATGGCTGCGGCATATCCGCGGCCTGGACAATCACAGCCGGGAGCAGCTTCACCGCGAAGGGGACAGCGGGCCGCTGCGGACGACGTATCCGATTCCGGAGCCGCATCTGCGCCGTAAGCTGATTCAGCCCTGCCAGGGCCGGCTTTACTATATCCGCTATGCCTTCAAGATGAGCTGGACGGTGGAACAGGTATATGAACTGACGAAAATCGATCCGTGGTTTCTGGCCAACGTCAAGGAACTGATCGATTTTGAAGGGGTGTTGGCACAATATTCGAATCTGGATGACCTTCCGATTGCAACGCTGCGGCAGGCCAAGCAGTGGGGCTACAGCGATTATCAGTTGTCGTACCTCTACGGCGTGACGGTGGAGCAGGTGCGCGAGCAATGCCGCCGGAACCATATTGAGGTCGGTTATAAACTGGTGGATACCTGCGCGGCGGAGTTTGAGGCTTACACGCCGTATTATTATTCGACGTACGAAACTCCGTTTGAGAAGGTCGGCCGGGACGGCGCTTCGTCCTTTCAAATGGATGATGAGATACGGGTTACGGACAAGAAGAAGATCATGATTTTGGGCGGCGGTCCCAACCGGATCGGGCAGGGGATCGAGTTTGATTACTGCTGCGTTCATGCCGCCTTTGCCGCCCGCGAGATGGGATTCGAAGCCATCATGGTCAACAGCAATCCCGAAACGGTCAGCACGGATTACGACACCAGCGATATGCTGTTTTTTGAGCCGCTGACGCATGAGGATGTGCTGAATATCTGCCAGAAACTGGGCGATACCCTCTATGGCGTGATTGTACAGTTTGGCGGGCAGACGCCTCTGAATCTTTCGCGGGGCCTGTACGAGGCGGGCGTACCGATTATCGGCACCAGTGTGGATGATATCGACCTGGCAGAGGACCGCAAGCGGTTTTCGCAGCTTTTACGGAAACTGGGCCTGCGGCAGCCGGACAACGATACCGCCACGACCATCCAGGAGGCCAAAGAGATTGCCGAGCGGATTGGCTATCCCGTGCTGGTGCGGCCCAGCTATGTGCTGGGCGGGCGGGCGATGGAGATTGTCGCGGAGCAGTCCCAGCTCGAACGGTACATGGAAAAGGCGGTGGATGCCTCCACGGTGGGCCGGGATCATCCGGTACTGATTGATAAGTTTCTGGATATGGCCACCGAGGTGGATGCCGATGCCATCTCCGACGGGAAAACCGTCCTGGTCTGCGGGATTATGGAACATATTGAGGAGGCGGGGATTCACAGCGGCGATTCGGCCTGTGCCCTGCCGCCGTATTCGCTGGACAAAAAAATCGTGGCGGAAATCCACGAACAGACGGTCAAGCTGGCCAAAGGCTTAAACGTGTGCGGCCTAATGAACGTGCAGTATGCCATCAAGGACGGCCAGGTTTATGTGCTGGAGGTCAATCCGCGGGCCTCGCGGACTATCCCGTTCGTCAGCAAGGCCACCGGGATCCCCTGGGCCAAGCTGGCGGCCAAGGTCATGGCGGGCCGGACGCTGGAGGAGCTGGGAGTCACCCAGGAATATGTCCCTCAATATACCAGCGTTAAGGAAAGCGTCTTCCCCTTCACCAAGTTTCCGGGCGTGGATGTGATTCTGGGCCCGGAGATGCGCAGCACCGGCGAAGTGATGGGCATCGACGAAACCTTTGCCCTGGCTTTTGCTAAAAGCCAGATGGCGGTGGGGACCCCGCTGCCGCGGAAGGGGAATGTCTTCTTTTCCGTGCGGGCGGAGGACAAGCCGCAGGCCGCCCGGATCGCCGCCCGCCTGGTAAAGCTGGGTTTTACCCTGCTGTGCACCAGCGGTACCGGAACTTATCTGGCTGCCCAGGGAATACCCCATACCCTTCTCAAGAAAATCGTGGAAGGCCGGCCGAACATTACCGATTATATCAAAAATCAGGATGTGGCCCTGATCATCAACACTCCCACCCGCAAAGGCCTGGCCACCGATGAAGGCAAGGTTCGCGCCAGCGCGGTAATGCACCAGATCCCCATCATCACCACTCTCACCGGCGCCGCGGCGGCTGTTACCGCCATCACCGCCCTGCAAAAGGGCAACTGGCAGGTGAAAGCGCTGCAGGATTACTATAAAAAGTAGGAGGCGGAAAATTTTTGCCCATCGAGGTGATTATTCACTTGCTTTGGGTCGACAATCGACTATACTAAAAAAGTATTTTGACAGAACAGCAAAACCTTATTTACATAATGGAGGTTCTAAAATGTTCAAATGGGTACTTCAGCTAATCACAATCGGTCTTTCCCTGGTTTTTTGCGATCTGACCCCGGGGCAATCCATCCAATGGGATGAACAAACCGGTCAGGCGGTTCTCGTCAACGGCCGGCTGGAACTCCTGGTCCAGACGAAGGATGGGATCAATGCCCATCGCCTGCGGGATACCCAAACCGGACGGGTCTATGCGGACGGGGATTATCTCTGGCCGGGCGGTGCGTTCCCGCAATTGTGGAGCCAACCGGTTATCAAAACCATGCCGGAAGGCGGTCAGGCCCTCATCCTCAACGGCAAACTGGCAGACTTACTGATTTCCCAGCAGTTTACCATACCGCAAGGGAAGCCCGGAGTCATCATGGAAAAAATTACCATCGCCAATCCCGGCACCAGCCTGCTGGATACCTCCCGTTTTGCCTGTGGCTTTGCCCGAAATTTGACGGATAATGCCGAAGTCCTGCGGAGCCAATTCTGCTACATTCCCTTCCGCCGCTATCATTCTCCGGTGCGCGATTTCACCCCCGCCGATATGCTCCCAGCTACCGCCGGCACCGTCTGGGGCTCGGAAGGATGGGCCTGGAGCCAGGGGGAAAATACCCTCTTGATTACCAAGTACAACAATGAAGATATGGAGTGGTCGCTGCTGGAGGTGGTCAGGCCGGAAAAGGAGAAGGCCGCTCTGCGTTTCGGCGGCTGCGGTCTCTGGGGCCGCGGTGATCCCGAACGGGCCGCCAGCTTAAAGCCCGGCCAGGCCTTCACTTTCGGCATCACCCGCTTCGAGGTCCTGGACGGCGACTGGAAGGACGCCTTCTACGCCCATCGTGCTTTTATGGACGGCCAGGGTCACGCCCTGCCGAAAGAGTACAACC
>JAKQBU010000439.1 GCA_029573975.1 Planctomycetota bacterium | reverse complement strand
CTGAATTGTGTGATTCCAGATATGGATTATGGCGGCGTTTTGGGAGGTAACGAAGGTCAGGAATACACCCTTTCCTGCTGGGTGAAATACCTCACCGGCCACAACACCCTCACCTTTCGTCTCTCGTACAATGGCTTATTGACCACGGTAATGGCGGAAGGCGGGTACGAGGAAGTAATCCCCGCCAGTCCCGCCGTCGGGGACGAGGTATATCTCAATCGAGGCACCCCCGGCCGGGCCAATTCGCGCGGTGCCAACGGTCTGCCGCCTTTTGTCAATGTGGACCAATTGCAGCATTCCCCCCAACGGCCCGGCTCCGCGGATACGGTTACCATCACCGCGGCAGTCATCCATACCTATCCGCTAACGGCCGTTACCCTGGCTTATGAAGTGTGGACCGCTCCCTATCAATCCGCAAGCCAGTCCCTGTCGCTGCCGATGAATGATGAGGGGACACAGGGCGATAGGGCCGCCGGCGATGGCATTTACAGCGCCGCTATACCGCCGCTGAGTTCTCAGACGCTGGTTCGCTATCGCGTTACGGTTACCGACAGCACCGGCAGTTGGACCTACCCGGATCCGTATGAGCCAAATCCGAACCGGGCCTATTTTGTCTATGACGGCGAAGAAGACACCAATCTGCCGGCCTATTTCCTGATTGCCCCTCCTTCTACTCTGGAGGCCCTAAAGAATATTTATACCCGTACCTATTATGATGCAACGCTGGTAGTGGACGGCATAGTGTACGATCATGTCGGAATACACTTGAAGGGGCAGGGCTGGCGGGTCCACCCCAAGAAAAGCTGGAAGGTGGCTTTCAATAAGGGGGAATACCTGCGGGATATGAGCCGCCTGGATTTGGCCATGCATCTGCCGGTGATGCAGAAGGTGATCCATGATCTGTTCCTCCATATGGGACAGGAAAATCTGGCCAACGAACTGGTTCGCCTGTATCTCAACGGGGCCTTTTACGGGGTGGAACTGGCCCAGGAATCCGTCAATAACACCTGGCTGGAAAGGCACGGACGCAGCGATAACGGCGAAGTGTATAAATCCAGCGGCTGCCCCCCTCTGGATAAATGGCCGTTCAGCGATCCGGAGGATCTGGTTTCCGATCTGGATTATTATGCCAATCTCTCCGTCTATCCCATGATCTACGAGAAAAAAGGCGATCCGCTGGGTTCCTTTACCAGTATCATCGGACTTGCCGATCTGGTAACCAATACCCCCGACGCCCAGCTTCTGCCCGCCCTGATTAACACGGTGGAGCTGGATCACTGGCTCTATGACTGGGCCGTTCAGGTTGGCACTGCCAACAGCGATATCGTCGGGAATAACTGGTATGCGATTAAACCGGCTGAACCCGGTTCGAAGTGGCTGCTGCGAACCTTTGATTTTACCCATGCCTTCGGCTGTACCGGCAGTATCGGACCGGGTAACAATACGGCCTGTCAATTGTATAATACCGATCCTTATATGTTTTATAACAAATGGCAGCAGCGCTGCTATCAGATCCCGGAATTTGAAAATCGCTTTTTAGTGATATTAAACGATGTCC
Source organism: Planctomycetota bacterium (assembly GCA_029573975.1). The sequence goes on along the minus strand of JAKQBU010000439.1, from coordinate 3,854 downwards.
TAACGAACTATCTAACGGTAGAAAAATTCAACAGTCTGCTGGAGGAGGCCTATGACCGGACCCAGATTGACCGCCAGGACGAAATCCTGCTGGGCTATGGCGGCCCGGCCCCCTACGTCATGGATGCCGGCGATTATGCGAATATCAAAATCTACTTTGCCAGCCGCCGCACCTGGCTCCTCAACACCTGGCTGGCCGGCAAGAGCTATACTCCCCCCGCCAATAGCCACCCAATCATCCGCCTGTCCACTCCCCTGTCCCGTTCCTCGGAAATCCGGATCGGCTGGACCTGGGCCGATACGGAAAACGATGCCTGCCTCGTGGATTTATATTGGACGGATTTGAAATGGAACCATCTCCAGCCGATCCCCGGCGCCCAGCAACTCCCCGCCGGCACGGGTGCCTTCAACTGGTCCGACGATCGGCCGGACGAGAACCAGACCATTTATGTCCTGGCCAAAATATCTGACCAGCAAAGTGATTTCTGCGGCTATGACCTGAGTCCCTCCGTTTTCCCCATGCCTGCCGATTGTGCTGGAATGCAGGCGGCGGGCCAGACGATTACGGGAGACCTTAATCAGGACTGCCATGTGAATTTGCAGGATATCCTGATGTTTTTGCAGGATTGGCTGCGATGTTATGATCCGGGAGATCCTGACTGCACCGAATTGCCTTGACCGGCATAACCAAAAAAGTCTTATGAGTACAAACATGAAAATAGCGAATGTCATTATCCTTTGGGCGGCAGCTTGGTTCGGATTTTCTACCCCGGCAGCCGTAGCGGCCGCATTGCCGGACCCGAACATTGATAAGGAACTGGCCGGCTACTGGACCTTTGATGAAACCACCGGCAGCATCGCCCACGATTCCTCCGCCAACGGCAATCATGGCGAGCTGATGGGCGGTTTTTCCTTTGATGCCGCCTCCGCCCCCGACCGTTTCGGCAATCCCGCAGGGGCTTTAGTCTTCGATGGCTCCAGCCACTGGATTCATATCCTGCACACCCCCAGCCTGGACTGCTATCCTCACGTCACGATGACCGCCTGGATTCAAATTCCCTCCGGTGTTATGGAAAAGGCCTATGCCACCCTAATCGGCAAAGATCTGGCGATTGAGCTGACTACCAATTACCGCGGCTGGACTCTGATGGTTCCCACCAATCTGGCGGTCATGGCCTGGTGTGCCAATTCCACCTGGATCACCTATGTCGGCAATATCACCGGCACCCCCGGCAGTGTCACCCAGGATGTCTGGCACCTGGTCGCCGCCACCCACGACGGGACGGGCATCACCCTCTACCTTGACGGGGTACAGGATGGCTATAAAGTCCCGATGAATGAACTGGAAAGCACCGCTGACGCTCCGCTGGTCTTCGGCAAGGGCCCGGATGAATTCGGCGATCGCCACTGGGCCGGCGCTATTGATGAAATCACCATCTGGAACGGGGCCTTGTCTGCCGCCGAAATGCTCTATCTCTACCAAACCCAAGCCTCCCCGCCGCCTCTGCCCACCTGCCGGGATCTGGCCGGGTATTGGTCCACCGATCTGAATCAGGATTGCTATATCGACCTGGCGGATTTTGCCATCTTCGTCGCGAACTGGCTGAAGTGCAACGATCCCGAAGATCCCCTCTGCTGGTGATATGGTTCTATGCTATTTCTATAATATACGGGACATTTAATCGTGTGCAGGCCCGATGTACCGGGGCACACTTTACCGGAATACGGCTGGGGGTTTACCATCGCCTGTCCTGCGGACAGACGCTGCCACCCGGAGAGGAAATTATGTTGTGCCTGCATTGTCAACCAAGCAGGCACAGGTTTTGATGGGGGGAAGCATTCTGTGGAAGGGGAGTTCTTGACAAGTCGGGTGAATCTGGTAGAATCCTCGTACTTGACCGGCAAGACTTGTAGTTTGTGGGAGTGCGAATGGGAAAGCCCATTTCAAAAAATGTGGTGTCTGAAGGGAAGGGATTCAAACGTATGGGGATTTTTGGGGGAAGGAAATTTTGAGATCTTTTTGTAACAAAAACGGCGAACGTATTGACAGGAGCACGAAGTGATGAAACAGTTGCTTTCGGTTTGGTGTGTGATCGCGTTAGTGGTGGTGGGCGGCGGCCGAGGTGCGCTGGCGGAGGATGCCGGGCACGGGGTGCCGACGGTGATTTCGCTGGACGGGGAGCAGGACTGGCTGGCGGCATTTGACGAAAAGAATGTCGGGCGGGAGGAGAACTGGCAGCGGGCGCCGCGGCCGGAGGCGAAGAAGGTCGATGTGCCGGGGGTCTATCAGAACGCCCTGCCCGGCTGCCACGGGGTGGCGTGGTATTGGCGTGACGTGACGGTACCGGTGCATCCGCAGGCGGACGGGCGGTACCTGCTGCGGTTCTGGATGGTGAATTATCTGGCCGACGTGTGGGTGAACGAGGTGCATGTGGGCCAGCATGAGGGGGGCGATGAGCCGTTTACATTTGATGTGACGGAGGCGGTTTCGCCGGGGGCCGTCAATCATATCGCGGTGCGGGTACTGAGTCCGACGGACCAGCCGATCGACGGGCTGTCGATTGGGAACACGCCGCAGCGGGGGCGGCGGCCGCATCGTCCGGTCGGCAGTGAGTATCAGTTCGGCGGGCTGGTCGATTCGGTGGAGCTGCTGGTGGTGCCGGCGGTGCGGGTCGAGAATTTGTTTGTGCGGCCTGACTGTGCGAGCGGGGAGATCCGCATCTCGGCCAATATTCGCAACGCCGGGAAGAAGGCGGCGGAGGCGCGTCTGCAATTTACCGTGGCCCCGGCCTCTGCCGGCGAGACGGTGCAGAGCTTCACTTTGAACCGGTCGGTTTCGCCCGGTGATACGCTGGTGGAAACGGGCCTGAAAGTTGACCATCCGCATCTGTGGGATTTGGGCGATCCGTATTTGTATCGGGTGACAGCCCTTGTTCAGGTTCCGCAGGCCGATACCAGTAACGAGGTTTCGACGCGGTGCGGGTTCCGCGATTTCCGCTTCGAGGACGGGGCGTTCCGGCTGAACGGGCGGCGGATCTTCCTGAAAAGCTCGCATTCGGGGAACATGTTTCCGGGCGGCCACCGGCTGCCGCTGGATCCGGATCTGCTGAGGCGCGATCTGCTGAACTCGAAAGCGATGGGCTTCAACATGATCCGGTTTTTCTGCGAGATCGCCGACCGCAAGCAGCTCGACTACTGCGACGAGATCGGGCTGCTGGTGTATCAGGAATCGGCGATCGGCTGGCAGTGGAGCGATTCGCCGCAGATGCCCGAGCGGTTCGACACGGCGGTACGCGGCATGATTACGCGCGACCGGAACCATCCCAGCGTGGTGATGTGGGGCTTGCTGAACGAGACCGGTAACGGAGCGATTTTCCGTTATGCCGTGAAGGCTCTGCCGATGGTGCGTTCGCTTGATGATACGCGGGTCGTGATGCTCAACAGCGGGCTGGAGCAGTTCGTGCCGCGGGGCGGCGGTACGCCGGCGGGGCTTACGCTGTGGACGGGCGAGTTGGGACCGGAGCCTTGCGCAGCGCGGAACCAAACCGATCACGATATCCAGGGGCCGGGCATCGTCTGGAAGCCCGGTCAGGTCAGTCTGCACCCGGGGCCGGACGGCTCATACGGGGTTTTGCGGTGGACCGCGCCCCGGAGCGGCTCGTGCGTGGTGAAGGTGAAATTCACCGGTATCGCAGGACAAGCGACGACCGACGTGCATGTATTGCACCAGGGCCGTGCGATTTTCGATGGGGGCATTAACGTCGGCGGTAACGGTAATGAGGCTGCCTTCGAAAAGACTGTTTCTGTTCAGGCCGGCGATACGATTGATTTCGCGGTCGGCTGGGGCAACGGCGG
>JAKQBU010000243.1 GCA_029573975.1 Planctomycetota bacterium | reverse complement strand
TCGACCAGATGGGCAATCCGGTGCATTTGGGTGCCGGCCAGAACGGTAAGTTTTTTCTTGTCGGCCAGCCGGCCGGTTTCCAGGAGTGAGCGGATACCCACCGGATCCACAGCTACGGGTTTTTCCATGAATACGTGTTTTCCCGCCTCGATCGCGGCCCGGAAATGCATCGGGCGAAAGTGAGGACACTGAGTCATCAGAACCAGGTCAATATCGCAGGCCAGCAACTTTTGATAGGCATCAAAACCGGTGAAACAGGTTTCCGGAGTGACGTTAATCTTCGTGGGAAGTTTGGTTTTATAATATTCGAGAAAGCTGTCAATCCGATCCTGAAACAGATCGGCAAGGGCGACAATCTCAACATTCTCGGCGGCATTGACGCAATTGGTGGAATCATACATCCCCCGGTCACCGCAGCCCAGGACCCCGACACGGATTTTGTCAGAACCGGCAGCAAAAGACTTGTTCAGACCGGCGGTCATGGCCGTCAGGGAGGCAACCGCGGAGGAACGGAGAAAATCACGGCGGGAAAAGTGTAATGGGGAAAATTGGCTGCTCATCGTTTACTCCATCATGCTAAAGTCCGGATTGATGAAAAATTATAAAATTTTCGAGATATTTTACAGTATATACAGCGGAATAACAAGAGTAATATCTTTATAAATATAATATCTTGATATTAATATATTTATGAAAAACCAAGACAACCCCACATCAGCTACCGGACGCACGGGAATGCTCAAAATGGTTATTATTTATGCCAATAATGGCGTTTCCCATTCACCAGAATTATTATAGAATGCAAAAGTACAAAAACGATATACAAAAGAATGTAAGGTATGGATTTCGCCGCTGACGAAGAGTAAAACCAGGTAAAAGAGACGAGCATGAGCTATTCGATTGGATTAGACTATGGAACCAATTCAGTTCGCTGCTTGATCGTGGATACCGCCAGCGGGGAAGAGGTGGCAACCGCGGTTAGCCCCTACCCGACCGGTGAGGCGGGAATCATTCTGCAATCCTCCGATCATAATGTGGCACGGCAGAACCCGTCGGATTATATCCAGGGGATGGTAGCATGTGTCCAGGCAGCCCTAAAAAACGCCCGGGACCAACGCCGGAACTTTTCCGCCGATCAGGTGATCGGGATCGGCGTGGATGCCACCAGTTCAACCCCCCTGCCGGTGGACAAAGAGGGGGTGCCGCTAAGCGAGCATAAGGAATTTCAGGGAAATCTCAATGCCCTGGCCTGGCTGTGGAAGGACCATACCAGCTACACCGAAGCGGCGGAAATCACCGAACTGGCCCGGAAGGAAAAACCCCAATACCTCGCCAAATGCGGCGGCACCTATTCGCCGGAATGGTATTTCAGCAAAATTCTGCACTGCCTGCGGACAGACCAGAAGGTATTTGAAGCCGCCTGGACCTGGGTTGAGCTGTCGGACTATGTCCCTGCCGTACTGACCGGCAAAGCTCACCCGGGGCAGTTCAAATGCAACCGCTGTGCCGCCGGACATAAGGGCCTTTTTAGCGAAAGCTGGGGCGGGTTCCCAGCCAGGGAATTTCTAGCAAAGCTGGACCCGAAGCTGGGAACGCTGCGGGACCGGCTGGCGGATAAAACCTATACGATTGATACGTCAGCAGGCAGCCTGACCAAAGAATGGGCACAGAAACTGGGGCTGCCGGCGGGCATTCCGGTGGCGGTAGGCGCCATCGACGCCCATATGGGCGCGGTCGGCGCCGGGGTGGGCAGCGGCAAACTGGTCCAGATTATCGGGACCAGCGCCTGCGATATATCCGTCTGGTCCAGCAGCCAGCCGCTGCGGGACATTCCCGGCGTCTGCGGAATCGTGGACGGCTCGGTCCTGCCGGGCTATTTCGGCATCGAGGCCGGCCAGGCAGCGGTGGGCGATATATATAACTGGTTTGTGAACTATCTCCAGCCGGGCGGGGCGAAAAACGGCTCCCACGAGGAATTAACCAGGAAAGCCAGCCAGCTCAAGCCCGGGCAAACGGGCCTGCTGGCATTGGACTGGAATAACGGCAACCGGAACATCCTGGCCGATCAGCGGCTGACCGGCCTGCTGCTGGGACAAACGCTGCATACCCGCCCGGAAGAGATGTATCGGGCGCTCATTGAGGCAACGGCCTTTGGAATGCTGGCCATCATCCAACAAATGGAAAAATACGGGGTTCAAGTTGCGGAAATCATAAATTGCGGCGGGATCGCGGAAAAAAATGCGATGCTGATGCAGATTTATGCGGACATCGTCGGTCGGAAAATGCTGGTATCGCGTTCGGCTCAGACTTGCGCGCTGGGTTCTGCGATCGCTGGCGCGGTAGTAGCTGGTAAAGCGGCGGGTGGTTATGACAACTTCGAGGAAGCGCAAAAATCGATGTGCGGCATAAAAGAGCGTACTTTTACGCCCCTCCCGGAGAATCAGAAGGTATATCAACGGTTGTATTCGCTTTACCAGCTATTGCACGATGCGTTCGGGCGCAAGGACGGTTCCGCCCATCTCTCGGGGGTGATGAAGGAGCTGCTGGCCATCAAAGACCAGGTGAACGCCACGGCATAAAATGACGTAAGTTCTTGCTGTTATACCACTTCGATAGAAACAGCAAAATAAAAAGTTATCTTCTTGCATTGAGGAACGAATCTCTGTAGATTATTTGGGGAAATTTGGTACTATATACTGCATAGTGAGTTATAAAAGACATAGTTGGAACGGAATGCCTGAAAAGTTAATAGGGTTGGGGGTGTAGCTCAGTCGGTAGAGCAACGGCCTTTTAAGCCGTGGGTCGTGGGTTCGAGTCCCACCGCCCTCATTAGTAAATGAGAGTTAAAATCAGGTAGCTCAAATCTCTGCAAGCTGTCTTTCAGTCTGATGCCGAATGAATGGAGTCATGAATCTGGCACGAGTTCCAACCAGATAACGCCTGGAGGTATCGGCATTGCGCGGCATATTGGGGCCGTTGGCTCTCCCTTGCCCGGCAAACCCCGTTGGTTTGTGCTAACCACTGGATGGGCGGTATCTATTCTGGTTCACTTGCTGATTGCCGGCGGCTTTCTGGTATTTTCTTTTTCGGGGATTCCCGCCGCCCGCTCGGAACGGTCCATTCCCACCAGCCAGATCGAAGAGGAAATGAGGCCGCTGGAACAAATCATCCCGGTTTCCGATTTGCAAATGGACCTGGCGGATCTTACGCCCTCCTCCCCGGAACTCCTGCCGGATGAATCACCCCCCCTGCCGCTGAACAGCCAGGAGCTGCCGATGCCATCGCTGTCCCAGGATACGATTTCGGTTTTGGGCGGCAGTGCGGCCAGCCGCGATCTAACTGTTCCGATGGGAAAGACTGGTCAAAACGTGTATAAAAGCAGCTTTTGCGGCACCGAGGGCATGGCCGGCTGCGTGGGTTTTGTGGTGGATTATTCGGGCAGCATGGTGGTGGCCTTCGACTATGTGCGGGCGGAATTGAAACGGTCGATTGAACAGTTAAGTCCGGGTCACTATTTTCAAATTGTTTTTTTTGCCGGCGGTGAGCCGGCGGAATTTGCATCCGGCCAAATGGTACGGGCCACCCGCGAGAACCGCCGGCTGGCCCTGCGCTTTGTCGAGGAGATGAAACTGAAACAAGTAGGAAGCAGCCTGGAAGCCTGGCAGGCGGTGGCTGGGGCGATGGAAAAAGCGTTGCGGGCCAAAAGCGGCAGCGGCTGCGAAGTGCAGCTCATTTATTTGTTGACGGACGGGGAATTTGATCATGAAAAGGTGGAACAGGCGATTTCCGGGGGACAGATCCAGCGGACGAAAGCGGCCGTGATTAACGTGCTGGCCTGCGGGAACCCTGACAATGAGGATTTTCTGAGCAGACTGGCGAAAAACTACAAAGGACAATATCGATTTATCACGGACGAGGAAATGGCCCGGCAGCCAAAGGAACTGCCATAGAACCTGTTTCGTTATAAACAGAACCGGTTACTGATTTTTTTAAGTGGAATGGACGAGCAATGAATACAAAAAAAATTAGGTTTGGGATGTCAGCGGCGGTAACGGCCCTGGGGGGATGGTGGGCCGCGGCAGCCCCAGGAGCGGAGGGAGCGACGGTCGGGGCGGCCGGGCAGCCGGCTATCAGCGGCTTTCAAAAGTTTTTCGTGGCCGGCGGCTGGCTGGTCTGGCTGGTGCTGATTCCCATGTCCCTCCTAACAGTCAGCCTGATTATTCAGTATTTTCTGGTGATCCGGCGCAGCAAACTACTTCCCGCCGCCGTGGAAAAAAAATCGCAGCGGCTGCTGGAGGAATCCCAGTTTCAAAAGACGCTGGATTTTCTGCGGCAGGAGGGCAGCATGCTCTCGCGGACCCTGTTTGCGGGCATGGTGGAATCCAAAAACGGGCGGCTGGCGATGGAAAACAGCATGGCGGAGATGATGGAACAGGAAACCACCATTCTCCTGCGAAAGATCGAATGGCTGAACATCCTGGGCAATGTGGCGCCGATGGTCGGCCTGTTCGGTACCGTGTGGGGCATGATCGATGCCTTTAATCAGATTGTCATGAAGGGCGGCCAGCCGGAACCGGCGGACCTGGCCGGCGGTATTTCCGTCGCCCTGGTAACCACCTGGTGGGGCCTGATCATAGCGATCCCCGCCCTGGCTGCCTACGGTTCTTTGAAAAACCGGATTGATTCCCTCGCGGCGGAAATTGCCGTATCCGCGGAAAACCTGCTGCACCATATGCACCCGAATCCCTGAACGGGCGATAGTTCGTTCGATATCCAAAATGAAAAAAGTCAAGCCTGTCAACCGATTTCACAGCGACCCGCAGTTCAACATGACGTCCATGATCGACGTGGTGTTTCTGCTGATTATATTTTTCATGCTCGCCTGCCAGTACATCGTGCAGGAAAATTACAAATTAGTGATCCCGGACGATTGCACCGCGGCGATTGTGCCGGAACGTCTGGACCGCAATGCCATTACGGTTTCCGTATTTCCGAAAACCGCCGGCGCTTCGGGAAACCGGGAGATTTTGTACGCCGTGCGGGCCAGGGAATATGACCCCCAACAGGATGTTTATCGACGGGAACCGCAGCGGCTGGTCGAGGAAATGTCCCGGCAGATTATAGCGGAGGCACAACGGAAAGAGGATGCCTTGATTTATTTGCGGGCGGACAAGGACCTTTCCTATGGCCAGGTGCAAAAGGCCCTGCTGGCCCTCTCGCGGGCGCAGATTCGCAAAGTACAATTGGCCGCCTATAGCGGACCCCAAATCGACCAGGCCGGCCCGGAGAGTAAAATCCAGGAATGACGTTACATAAGGAACAAAGTTATTCCCCCCTGCGACAGCGACGGCAGGCCACCCGGCGAATGCAATTACAGATGGTGCCGATGATCGATGTGGTGTTTCTGCTGCTGATTTTTTTCCTGCTGTCGGCGAACTTCCGCAGCAAGGAAGGATTTCTCCCGGCGGAACTGCCCCGCCAGATCACCCACAGCCGCCAGATGGAAATGGAGCCGCTGCTGCTGCGGGTGACCAGCCAGCCGGACGGGAGCTGCCGGATTCAGATCGGCCCGGAGGCGGCCCTCACCATCAAACCGGAAGTCGAGACATTTGAGGCGGTCAGCCGCCAGTTGCAGAAAGTGCTGGACAACCAGGGGCGGCATCTGGACGACCCGATCAAAATCGTGCCCGCCATTTCTACCAAATGGGACCATGTGGTCAAAACCTATGATGCCATCTGGAACATCAACGCCCATACCATTATTTTTGCCGCGGTGCAGTAAATATGAACAGCTTCTACTCTACGATTCGATGGGTCCTGACAGTATGCTGCCTGCTGACCGCGGATATGGCCCGGGGGGAAAGCCTGACGGAAGCGGATCATAAAAAACTGCTGCGGGAACTGGAAACTCAAAAAAAATATGAGCAGTATATCCGGTATGCAGCGGATCATGCCGGGGAACTGGACGAATCCATCCGTGCAAAAAGCCGGCTCTATCAGCTCAAGCTCCAGCAGAGCGATCCTCTGGCCGGCCAGGCCGCTCTCCTGGAGCAGTTGGTTCCGCTTTATGACCAAATGATTTCAGCCGCCAGCGCGGACCTCATACTTTTTTCCCCTGCCTCCCCTCCCGAAGGCTCCGGGACGGCCGCCGGGCCGCCATCCTTATCGCCGGCGCTGCAAGCCATGCTGGAAGAGAATCAAACGGACCTGCTGGACTGGATGCTGGAGGTTACGCAGATCCGGCTGCTTCAGCAGGCCGGCGGCTATCAGCAGCAACTGGAATTTTACGCGGATCAGCCGCAGGAAACGGCCCGGCAAAATCTAACCGGCATTGTTACCTGGTCGGATTCGTACCTGAAAATCGCAAAGGGGGCGATAGAAGACCTGCTGAAATACATGGAATGGTATCCGGGGACGGACTGGAAGGAGCGGTTTGGGGATACGCAGTGGTACGTTCATGTTCAGGAATTGCAGAAGATGGAGCAATGGTACAGCGGGATTCTGTGGTATTACAAATCATGTCTGGAGCAGGCCCAGCCGCAGGAATCGGCGGAAACTACGGATAGATTGAAAGAGGCATTCGATACCTTGGAAAATATGCGGCAGGCGGCCGCCGGCCCGCGAAACGGCGAAGGATTGCACCTGGCAATTTGGCAGATACGGATGTCGGAACGGCTGATTGCTACCGAACCAAGGTATTTTGAGTACGCACAGAAGCTGGTGAAAAATCTGTTAGCCAAATCACCGGGGGCGGACTGGGAATATGAAATCCGATATGCCTGGGCGGGTTGTGAACTGGCCGCCTGTCGGGCCAAACCGCAGGATGGCACGGCAATCCTGGCCCAATTGAAAAAATGGTTGGAACAGGAAAAGAAGCAGGTAACCAATTTACCGGAGAAACTTTGGCAAGTAGCCTTACTGGAGAAAAAATATTCCGACAGGCAGGCAACGGCGGATCTGAAAAAACTGGCGGACGAATATCCCTCGCTGCGGGGCCGGATTCATACCCTGATGGCAGCGCAACTGGCCCAGTCGCTGGCAGGGGCGGACGATCCACAGAAAGCGGCCGGTGAGCTGGATGACTTTTCGCTGGTTGTGCTGGGGCAGTATTACCTTTCCCAGCCTCAACCGGATTACGAAAAGGCCCTGCAGGTATATGAAGCTTTTCTGCTGAGCCGCTCAGCCGAACAGGAGGATTATCCCCAGGCCCTGTATAACGCCGGTTTGTGCAGTTATCAGTTGAGCGAAAAAAAGGCATCGCCGGAACTGGCGGTTCAGGCCATCCAATACTGGCGGCGGCTGGCCAGGGATTTCCCGCTGTGGCTTTCCCAGACGAACCCCCAGCAGCAGAACAGCCAGCAGGCAGCGGTAATGGCGGCCACGCTGGCCTATCAGCTTTTCAGCGCGGACACCAAAACCTATGCAGCCGTCGCGCGGGAGGCAATCACCGGACTGACAGGAACCATTGACCCGAACCAGGCAGAACCGGCCGGCCCTTACGACAACTGCAAAAGGCCCGGGAGTTTCGCTACTATGCCGGCCTGGTCCTCCAGCAGGGCAAAGAATATGCCCCTGCCGCCGCTATGTTTGCGGCCGTACCGCGGGAGGATGTCAATAAATTGGCGGCACAGTATTATGCCATCCTTTGCATGATCAAGCTGGCGGAACAGCAAGGCCGCCCCCCCACCGCGGAAATGTACACAGAATGGACAACAGATCTGCAGAGTCTGCTGGCCCCCTGGCAGAATCTGCCGCCAGACACGGCTATCGATCCGGGCCGCCGCGCCATCGCCGTCAAAGCCGTAACGCTGCTGGCAAAATTGTATCGGGAGTGTGACCCCCCCCACCCGCAGGAGGCAATAGCGGTACTGGAACAGTACCAATCTTTGGCGTCGGGCAAAGAAACCCCCGCATCAGACCGCCGCAGCCTCTTTCTCCTCCAGGTTCAATCGTATCTGCAACTGGGGCAGACCCATGCCGCCATTGCCTGTTTACAAAACTGGATAAATGATGAACCGGCGGATGCCAATATCCAGCGGGCCGCCCTCCAGGCCCTGCAACAGCAGGATCAGGAAATTCGTTCGCTGCACGCGGAAGGCAAAACGAAGGAACTGACCGCCTGTCTGGCCGAATCGCTCCCGCTGGCCCAGGCCCTCTATCCTCAAATCGAACCCGCCCAGCCGGAAAACACCCTCGCCGCCAAACTCCTGCTGGAGCGGGCCTGCCTGCTGGCCGTAGCCGCCCCAGACCAGACCACCCCCCTGCCGGAAAACATGCATCAGCAAGCGGAAAGCCTCTTTAAAGAGTTGGCAAACCGCAAGAATGCCGACCGCACCCTATGGCTGGTCCGTTGCCAGGCACTATGGGAATACGCCCGGGGCAATTACTCCCCCGCCCAGCAGCTCTGGTATCAGATCCGCCAGGGCATAAACCCAGATCAGGATGAGCTGACCCGTTATTACTGGTGGGAAGCCCGCTACTTTGGCCTCTGCTGCCTGTGGCATCAGGGCCAGGGCGAGGAAGTCCTCCACATCCTCGAAGTGGACGAAAAAACCAACCCCGGCGCCCCCAGCCTCTGGCAACCACGTCTGCTGAACCTCCAAAACCAAATCCGCTCCGCCCCCCCGGCCAAATAAAAGCCCGCTCTAGCCCGCATTTCTCACGGGATTTTGACTATTATATAGATAACTCCATGGTTCAACATGTCTTATGTACTATTTACCCGTTCGCCAACATCAACT
>JAKQBU010000432.1 GCA_029573975.1 Planctomycetota bacterium | reverse complement strand
TATCCGCTGGCCGATGGCGGCGGGTATGTGGTGGTGGCGACGACCCGGCCGGAGACCATGCTGGGGGATAGGGCGGTGGCGGTGAATCCGCAGGACGAGCGGGCGGCGGCGATGGTGGGCAAGATGGTGAAGTTGCCCCTGACGGACCGGATTATCCCGATTATTGCTGATGATTACGTCAAGCGGGGGGAGGGTACGGGCTTCCTGAAGGTTACGCCCGCCCACGATCCCAACGACTATGAAATCGGCTTGCGCCACCATCTGGAACAGATCAACATCCTGAACCCGGACGCCAGTATCAACGAAAACGGCGGCAAGTACCAGGGGCTGGACCGCTACAAGGCCCGCAAGGCGGTGGTGGCGGACCTGGAAAGTCTGGGCCTGATCGAAAAGGTGGTGGAGCATATCCATCAGGTAGGCCATAGCTATCGTTCGCATGTAGCGATTGAGCCGTATCTTTCCGATCAATGGTATGTCAAAGTCAAGCCGCTAGCCGAACCGGCGATTAAAGCGGTAGAAAACGGTAAAATCACCTTTCATCCGGCCCGTTACGCCGATACCTATCTGGACTGGCTGCGGGGCGTGCGGGACTGGTGCATCAGCCGCCAGCTCTGGTGGGGGCATCGGATTCCCATCTGGTATTGCGGCGATTGCGGCCGGTGCAGCACGGGGATTGAGGACCCGGTGCAATGCGAGCATTGCGGCTCGAAAAACCTCACGCAGGATCCGGATGTGCTGGATACCTGGTTTTCCAGTGCCTTGTGGCCGCACAGCACGCTGGGCTGGCCGGAGAAAAACCGCGACCTGGAATTTTACTATCCCACCAGCACCCTGGTGACCGCCCGCGATATCATTACTTTATGGGTTTCGCGGATGGTGATGATGGGGCTGTTCAATATGGGAGATGTCCCATTCCGCCATGTTTTCATTCACGGCACGATCCTGGACGGCAACGGCATCCGGATGAGCAAAAGCAAAGGCAACGGCATAGACCCGATGGACATTATCGACAGCTACGGGGCCGATGCGATGCGGTTCAGCCTGGCCCAGATGACCACGGAAAGCCAGGATATGCGGATGCCCGTGAAGAAGGATGAGCAGGGGCGCAATATCAGCGAGAAGTTTGACATCGGCCGGAATTTCTGCAACAAGATCTGGAATGCCTCCCGGTTTGCCCTGACCAACCTGCACGATATGCCGGCGGCGGGTTTTGACCCGGCCCGGATGGAGTTTGAGGATCACTGGATTTTGTCGCGGCTGGCGCAAACCGCGCAGGAAATGACCCGCCAATTGGACGATTTCAAGTTCAGTGAGCCGGTGAGCGGCCTGTACCGCTTTTTCTGGAATGAGTTGTGCGACTGGTACCTGGAAATCATCAAGCCGCGGATGCGGGATGACCAGAAGCGGGGCACGGCCCAGCAGGTGCTGGCCTTGGTACTGGATGCGGCCCTGCGGCTGTTCCACCCGTTTATGCCCTTTATTTCGGAGGGGATTTATCAGGCGCTGCGGCAAACCTGCCCGAACCGCGATCTGGAGGGAGTTGGCTGTCTGGGGGATTCGGAGCATCTGATTTCCGCCGCCTGGCCGGTCCTGCCGGAAGTGCTGGTGAACCGGCCGGCCGAAGAGCAGATGTCCCTGTTTCAGAATACGATCCGCTCCATTCGCGATATCCGCACCCGCTATAAGATTGCCCCGCGCCAGCCGTTGGCCGTTTCGGTGAAAGCCCCGCCGCAGCCGTCGAATCTCCTGTTGAGCCGGGAGGCCATGATCCGCAATCTGGCGAACCTGGAGCGGTTTGCCGCCGGGCCGGACTGCGAAAAACCCGCCAATGCGGCGGTGGCCGTGGGAGCGGACCTGGAAATCTTCGTGCACGATGTAATCGATGAACAGGCCGAGCGGAATCGCCTTTTGAAACAAAAAGAGGAAATCACGCGGAATATTCAAACGGTCGTTGCCAAGTTGAAAAACGAAAATTTCATCATGCGGGCCAATCCGGACGTGGTGCAGCGGGAACGGGACCGCCTCCAGCAATTGCAGGAGCAATTGGATACTATTCAGAGTAATCTGAAAAACTAAAAGGGTTCATCATGGACATTGAAATGGAACTCTCACGGATCGTGATTCAGGAAAATGCCGATCAGCAGATCATTGTCTTAAAGGAGAAGCACGGAGAAAGGTCCTTTGCCATTGTCATCGGGATGGCGGAAGCGTATGCCATCCACCAGCGATTGAAAGGTTTCGTACCGCCCCGGCCGCTCACCCATGATCTGGTGCATAATGTGATAGAAGACATGGGGGGGCAACTGGAGCGGATTGTGATTAACGATCTGCGGGACCATACCTTTTATGCCCGGCTGGTGATCCGGGACCGGCAGGGGGGGCTGATTGAGGTGGACAGCCGGCCTAGCGACGCCATTGCCCTGGCGGCAGGAAATGACCGCATCCCCGTCTTTGTGGCGGAGCATGTTCTTGATGAAGTAAGCTGACAACCGGCCGCTTATTTGATGAAGGTGATCGAGAGGGGGTATTTCTGGGTTTCCCCTTTGCTGGCCTTGATGGAAGCCATAATCACGAAAATCAAATCGAAGATCCCCAGAGCGATGAGCAGGAGAAAACCGATAAATATGAATATTAACAGAGCGGCCACAATGCCATAGATAGCCATGGAAATCTGGAAGTTCAAGGCCGCCTTGCCCTGTTGCTCGATGAAGGGATGCTCGTCTTTTTTGATAAGCCAGACTACCAGGGGACCGATGATATTGCCAAAAGGAATGCCGATAAAGCCGGCCAGGGCTGCCAGATGACAGAACATGCCCCAGGTAAAGGCATTCTTTTCGGTCATGGGGCCGGCGGCGGGCGGCTGTGCTGCCGGAGGGGTGGATGGGACGGCGGAGGGATTTTCGTTATTTTCTGCCATGGTTTTTCCTTTCCATAAACCAGATTGTTATCATGCTTTTTGAATGTTTTCCATCAGGGAAGGGGTGACTCGGCCTCCACATTCTCTTCGGCCATCCAGTCAGACCACATGATGTGGCCGTAGAGGGGGCCCCAGGCGCCATCGGACTGGCGGTCGGAAGCCAGATGGACGGCGTGGAGATACACCTTGCCATCGTCGGCCCGGGCGGCGAGTTGAGCTGTCATAAAGCGGGTGATGCGGTTCCGCAGGGCGGAATGGGTGCTGTCGGTCCACTCGATGACATTTTCCTGCTGCCAGTCTTCGGCAGGGAGGGTGACGCGGAGAATCTTCGCGGCGGGGGTTTTTTCTTTGACGATCTTTTGGACTTTTTCGCGGAGGGTATCCGTATCGTCCTGGTCGTAGTTGTCGGGGGCCATGTAGGTCCGCTGGGCACGGACGGTGCGGTTGGCCAGATCGGTTTTTTCGATCTTGGCTAATTTTTCGGTGAGGGCGGCCAGTTTGGCGTCGTCGGCTTTTACGGTGCCGGCGTACTTCTGGAGAGCCTCGCGCAGCGGCTGGAGGTCACGCTCCATGACGAGATTGGGCATTTTGGCCGTGTCGTTCTGCCAGCCGGTATCCTGGTCCAGGTACTGCTGGATGCGGTCGAGTTCTTTTTCGAGGTCGCCGGCGACAAGGGAACGGCTCAGCCGCAGGGCTTCGGGCATTTCGGCCAGCCGCTGCTGCATCCCGGCCTCTAGGTCCAGCAGTTCCTGGCTTTTACCGAGGGGGAATTCGGCCTTCTGATAATCCGCCCAAAGAGCCTGGGCCTCCTCCAGGAGAGCCGCCCGCTGGTTGATTTCGTCTTCGCCCAGGGTAGCACTGGCGATAAGATATTTGGGGCTGCCGGCGCCGACCTCGACGAACTGGCGGAGAGACTGTACCCAGGGAGCACAGGCCTGATCCTGCTGGGCGCGGGTTTCCCCTTCGTTGTAAATAATCAGGTAGCCGGTTAGCCGCTGTTCGAGGTAGATGAGTTCCTGAGTTTTACCGTGCGGGAACTCCGTTTTGTTGTACTCGGCCATCAGGTCGTTAGCCTGGGCATATGCCTGGCGGCACTTTTGCTGCTCTTCTTCCGTGGCGGAGTTGAAGGAGGCTCCCATGAGCAGGTACTGGTCGCTTTTATAGTCAAAAAAGGGAGACAGTTTGGCAATCCATTCCTGCGACTGGGCTTTCTGTTTTGCTTCGATCTCCGCGCGGGCGGCGGCTGCGGCAGCTTCCTCCGCTTCCGCCTGATTGTAGGCAGCAGAGACGGTTTTGAGGCGTTCGACGGCGGTTTTCATGGCGGCGTTATCGGCGGGGATATTTTTGCTGTAGCGCTGCTGGATTTCGTCCATCAGTTTCGTTGCCTCGGTCAATCGGCGTTTGGCAGTTTGAAGCTGATTTTTGGCCAGGGCGGCCTCCACCGCGTTTAGGGCGGTGTTCATTTTGTCCAGCCGGGTGGTGACCGAAGAAGGCAGGTCGGAAGGGGGGGCGGTATTTAGCTGAGGGGCCGGCTCTTTTTCCGGTTTGGCTGCGGTTCCGCCGATCGAGCGGCCGAGGCGTTTTTCCAGCTTATCGGCCAGGTCGTCCAGGCTTTTCTGAAAGGCGGGCAGTTTGTCGTGGGAGGGGGCGGCCGTTTTGAGTTTCTCCAGCAGATCGCGGGTTTCGAGCCAGGTTTTTTCGGCTTTGGCCGGTTCGGTGGCGATTTGCCGCTGGATATCGGAAAATTTTTTGGCAAGCTGTTTTGCCAGATCGTCCGCTTCCTCGGCGAAGAGGCAAACCGGAAGGAGGAAAATCCAGGCGGCGAGGGAACAGGCCAGGGGGAACGCGAATTTTTTAATACGGCTGCTGTATGACATTTTGTGTCTCCTGTTGGATCGAAAGGATTCTATGATTGGCTGACAAATCTCAATAATTCCTCTCCAGAATTTGGACAAAAATACACCCACATCTATACCAAATGGTACATTATAGAGCAACATAAGAAATCATAAATGGATACTATGTAGAAATCTATATCCACTTCAGCGAAAAAATGGAGGCGGGGGGAGTCGAACCCCTCACCAGAAATAGATAACTCCTTACAAAATAACGATTTACGAGAATATCAAAAAGCGATACTGACCAAAAACTGCCAAAATACCGCCATTGGCATATTGGAGAATACCACTTTTGAGCATGAACTTCAAGAGATTATTTCTGTATGGCCCAGCCTGGATGATGACACCCGGCGGCAGATCATGGAACTGGCCCGGAAAGGGGGTGGAAAATGAATCCCCATACCTTCGCCCAGCAGGATTGTGCCAATTATCAAACCAAAGATGGCGGCTGTTTGGGTATCCTGGTTGAGTGTTTGCAGAAGCCGGAAAAACCCGCACGGGCGAAACCTTTACCCCGGTGCCTGCTGGCGGGGAAGCTGCGGCCCTGCCGGTACTTCGAGAAGGTGGTTTTGCCCCTGGCGGATCAACCCAGCCCGAAAAGCGAACCAGACCTACAGCGGCAACGGCTGGAGGCCCGGCAAAAGTATCTGGCGGCCCGGAAGATGGAGATGTCAGAAACGGTATCGCTGCGAACCTGCCCGGATTGCGGTGGCCTTCTGGCAAAACGACGCCGGTATTGCCAAAAATGTACTCAAAAAAGGCGGCTGGCGGCTTACCGGCAACAGCGGATGAAAAACAAGCTGGCTGCGCCACAGTTAAGTGGTTTTTAACGTTCATAAACCCTTGTCAATAAAGGATTGAAAAATGAAGAAAATGGCAACTGGTACAAAAGCACCAACTGGGGAGAAAAACGGCATCAGCGGCGGCGTGGACGCGGATTTGAATTCAGTCAAGACGGAGAAACAACGGATGTTCATTGCTGCGTGGGACGGAAACATAAAAAACACGGCGGAGAAGGCCGGCTTGTCATACGAATACTGCCGGAGATTGGTCACAAAAAGTCACATAAAAGCGGCGTTGCTGGAACGGGCGGAAGACCGGGAGGATGAACTGGTTGCCGACCGTCAGGCCCGCCAGCGATTCTGGACGGAGATCATGCGGGACGAAAGGAAACCCATGCAGGACCGGCTCCGGGCCAGCGAATTACTGGGGAAAAGTGAGGGCGACTTCATATACCGGCAGCAGTACGAAACAGGCAGTAACCTGGCCGAGTTGGTGCAGGCGGCGGCGGACCGGATCGCACAGCGGGGCATATCGCCCATTGCGGCGGCTATTTTGAGAAAAAAGGCTATTTAACCGCTACAGGAAATAGCCTTTTTGCTCAAGATAGCCGCCGCAATGGGCGATATACCCCGCTGTGCGATCCGGTCTGCCGCCGCCTGTACCAACTCGGCCAGGTTACTGCCCGTTTCGTGCTGCTGCCGGTATATAAAATCGCCCTCACTTTTTCCCAGCAGTTCGCTGGCCCGCAGCCGGTCCTGCATGGGCTTCGTTTCGTCCCGCATGGTTTCCGTCCAGAATCTGCTCGCGTCGATCCGCCGTGCGGCCAGCACCCCCTTCCCCACCTTTGCTATCTTTTTTAAAAATTCTTCTCTTTCAAATTTTGATTTTTTATATTTATTGGTAGGCCCAAAACAATATTTTAC
>JAKQBU010000420.1 GCA_029573975.1 Planctomycetota bacterium | reverse complement strand
ATAAACTTTCTGCTGTAATCTCTGATCTTTCTGCGGCTAAGCTTCTTCAAGAATCGGACGGGGCGCAATGTGTCTTTCTGGATGGTTTTAAGACCAAGGAAGGTGAACCGCTGCCGATGATTGTCCAGAAAAGCGACGGGGCGTATCTGTACGCCACGACCGATCTGGCGGCGATCCGGTACCGGGTGGGGCAGTTGCACGCGGACCGGATCATCTATGTAACGGATTCCCGGCAGAAGCTGCATTTTGAGATGCTGTTTGCCTGCGCCCGCCAAGCCGGCTGGGCGGGCGAATCGGTTCGGCTGGAACATGTTCCGTTCGGCAGTGTGCTTGGTGATGATGGCAAGCCATTCAAGACCCGCTCCGGCGAAAATGTGAAACTCAAATCCCTGCTGGATGAAGCGGAAACCCGCGCCCGCCAGGTGGTGGAAGATAAAAATCCCGACCTGCCGCCCGATTTGAAGCAGCGGATTGCCCATGCCGTCGGGATCGGGGCGGTAAAATATGCGGACCTTTCCAATAATCTGGTAACGGATTATATCTTCAACTGGGACAAGATGTTGGCGATGGAAGGTAACACGGCTCCCTATATGCAGTATGCCTACGCCCGGGTGCAGAGTATCTTCCGCAAGGGGCAGGTGGATGTGGCGGACTTACTGGCCCAGAACCACAGCCTGGAACTGGCCGCCCCGGAAGAAGTCGGTCTGGCCAAGCTGCTGCTGCGATATGGGGAGGTGGTGGAAACGGTCGCCCGCGACCTGCGCCCCCACCTGCTGACCACCTATTTATTTGACCTGGCCCAGACCTTCAGCGGCTTTTACACCAACTGCCCCGTCCTCAAGGCCGAGGGAACCGCGCGAACCACCCGCCTGCTGCTCTGCTACCAGACTGCCCGGACGATTCAGCACGGCCTGGGGCTGCTGGGCATCGAAACCATCGAACAGATGTAAGATTTTACTCTCTTTTGACGGCTTTTTATCGGGATTTTGCAGCTTTCCCAGGAGTTTTCTTGACAGGCCGCTGGCAAACACTACAATTATCCCAGTCAATCTGCGGATGTGGCGGAACTGGCAGACGCGCAGGCTTCAGGTGCCTGTGGGGGCAACCCCATGGAGGTTCGATTCCTCTCATCCGCAGTACTGCATAACCCCTTAGGTGTAAAATACTTAAGGGGTTTATTTTTTGCGGATTAGATAGCAGCGATAGATAATAACTTTGCCCCGCATATCATCACCTATGCGTTGATGGGCCAGGAGTAAAGTTTCCCCCTTAACCCGCATTTCTCACGGACTTTCGATTTTCAGCGGTCTTTTTGCCCGCCTTCTTCGTTCTCGTCGCTATCTGTCCTCAACATATATACTTATATGCCTGCGGAAGATAGCTCCTGCGGCCTCGAAGGCGGCCAAACATTCGCGCTGAAAACAGACGGTCGAAGCCGGTGAACCGAAAAATGGCACATACGACATTCTGAACCATGGAGTTATCAATATATTAGTCAAAATCCCGTGAGAAATGCGGGTTAAATCTACAGCAAAATCTATTTTCCGGGTTTTTAGCCCAAAAATCTACTGGAGGCGAGGGGAATCGAACCCCTATTTGCTCGATGCGACCGAGCTGTGCTCCCGTTACACCACGCCCCCAACTCCAGCAGCGGCCATTATAACAGTCCGGGTGGTTCTGGCAACCGAATTTTGCGGGGGAATGGGGGTATTTTTGAGGTTGGCGGCGATTTTTGACTGGGAAAAAAGGAAAAGGCCGTTATTTTGCAAGGATATGGAGGAAATGCGGATGAGTGAAACCGGATCGGAAAAGACAGGCAGGCTGAGTTACGCGGAAGCGGTACGGTTACAGCGGCTGGGGGCAGAACAGGTGAGCCGAAACCGGCTGGAGGGGCGAATCCGGCGGGTAGCGGGGGCGGATGCGGCCTTCAGCCGGGATGGGACAAAGTCTCTAGCGGTGGTAACGCTGCTGAGCTATCCGGAGATGGAGTTGCTGGAATATGCCCAGGCCTTGCTGCCGGTTGAATTTCCCTATATTCCGGGTTTATTATCCTTTCGGGAGGCGCCGGTGGTGTTGGCGGCGGCACGAAAGCTGAAGGAATGTCCGGATGTACTGCTGATCGACGGGCAGGGGGTGGCGCATCCGCGGCGGTTTGGTCTGGCCTGTCATGTAGGGGTGGAACTGGGGTGGCCGACGATTGGCTGTGCCAAAAGCCGGCTGATAGGGGAGTGCCGCCAGCCGGGTCTGAAAAAAGGCTGTCACAGCCGACTGCTGGATGGGAAGGAAGTAATTGGAACGGTAGTACGCAGCCGGGAGGGGGTCAGGTGTCTGTATGTATCGGTGGGGCATCGGGTGGAATTGCGGCAGGCGGAACAAATCGTGCTGCGCTGCTGCAAAGGTTATCGGCTGCCGGAGCCGACGCGGCTGGCGCACCAGTTGGTGAGCAAACTGCGTTATTCGATCGGCTCTTTGTGGTCGTAGAATTTTTTGGCCAGTTCTTCGGCAAAGAGGGCGATCGACTGCTGATAGATCATGGCATGTGCCTCATCGCTGAAAAGGGAAGGCCCCAACTTGGGGTACAGTACCTCCAGGTCGGTCTGGTAGGCCGGTTTATCAGGCGTGAGGGAGTCGATTTCGTGCATACGAATCTCGGCCGCAATGTGGGCACGGAGCAGATTCAGAGAGTCTTCCTCCCGCATGGTGAACTGGACCATGTCGATATAGAGGACGCGGGAGGCCTGGAAATGCTGGCCGATTTCGGCGATGGGGCTGCTGAGCCAATCGATTTTTTCCCGCTGGTATTTGTCCACGGCTTCGGGATCGACAAATCGGGTGTCTTCGATCTGCTTGGCTATCCGGTCCGCGGAAGCCAGGGCGATATTCAATCCGGTATAGGGATATTCAAAGTCAATGGCGGGATTGGTGACGACGAAAATGAGGGTAGTCTGTTTTTCCAGGCCGGTATATTCGGCCTTGACTTTTTTTTCAGATTGGCCGAAGAGGACATAGGCGGGATAGGCCAGGATATTGCAGCCGGACAGGCAGGCGGCGGTCAGCATCAGAATTACGGCACGGCACATAGGCTTTCCTCCAAATTTTATACGGCGGTTAACGATTTACCAGCCAGACAGAATAGCATTTCCAGAGCCAGGAAGCAAGGACGATACCGGCGGTGGATAGAAGTATGTAATTCCAGTTGAGTTTGGCAGTAATATGATTGAGTCGCCGGCCGGTACAGGTGACATAACCGGCCAGCAGGGCCAGAAAGAAGCAGGCCAGGGATGCCAGAGTGCCGGCCGGTTGGATGAGCCAGGCCTGGATGAACCGGCCGCGAACGGCCAGGGCAAAGGCGGTGGTCATGCCGCAGGTGGGGCAGGGGTAACCGGTTTGCTGGTAGAAACCGCAGGCCGGCAGGTTTAATTGCTGGTGGGAACCCAGACCGGCGGGGTCGGGTTTGATGGAAAACGCCAAAGCCAGAATACCCAGGCACAACAGGGCAATACCCCCGGCCAGAAGCCGATAGCGGATATTGGGAACTAGGGTTTTATTCGCCTTCCGGGAGCGGGGCAGGCAATCGGAAACAGGCTGGGAGGATTCCGGTTGGTATTTGGTGTATGCAGCAGGGCGGTTCATGATAGGGCCTATTGTAGCGGAGGCCTGATATTTGTCAATACAATAGGCTGTTTGCCGCGGAAACCGGTTTAGTTGGAACCATCCAGCCAGGAAGCAGCGAAGACAGCCAGGTCGAGGAAATTGATGATGTTGTCGGTGGGGCTGGAGATGTCACAGGCGGGATTCCAGTTGCCATCATTCGGCTGCGCCAGCCAGGCGGTGGCCAGGATGACCAGGTCATCCACATCCACATAGCCGCTCAGGTCGAAATCCACAGGTGAGGTATTGGTGGGCGAGCCGGTGAAATCAATTCCCCAGCCATTGCCGGAAGCAGAGGACCATTCCTGGGAAGTGGTTGTAGCAGCGCTTTGGGGAGTAGAGAAAGTCCAGTTGGTTTTGGCCGCGCTGATGGTAAAAGTGGTTTCGGAAGGGACATTCAGAAAGGCATAGATCCCTTTTTCGTTGGTGGTAGTCTGCTGGTTGTATCTTTTTGCGGTGGCGGTGACGGTTACCCCCAGGAGCGGGGAACCGGCGGAACTGGTAATTCGGCCGCTGAGGATTTCACCGGTGCCGCTGGTGAAGATATTATAGACACATTCTCCAACTACAGTATAGTCATAGCTGGAAGTGTCAATATCGGGCAGATTATACCAGACATTGTCCGTGCCATTCCAGCCCATATTCAGATGATGATAGAGAATGGAACTGTGGTACCCATACCCGTCGCACACCACAATGTGGCCGCCGTTATCTCTTCGGACGCCGAGCAGGACGGGGAGCTGGCCGTCGAGATTAGGATTGATCATTTCGTTCAGGTCCTCGCCTACTGTCGGATAATAGCTATAGACGGCATTCGTATAATAAAAGGTTTCCTTTAAACGATAGGTGGAATAATACAAGGCGGCAGAGGAAAAACCGGATTTATAATTAGTGTTTACGGAGACTCCCGCGTCATAACAGAGGGCGCCAATGGCCTGCCGCTGAACATCAGTAATACTGCTGTCGGGCTGAAGGACCATGTCGGCCCACTGGTAAGGCCCGCCGAGGCCGTCGCCTCCCCGCAGCGAGGCGGATTGCGGTACATCGTTGACATAGATGGTAAAAGAGGCCGTTCCGATGCCGGCGGCGGGATAGGCATGGTAGCGCATAAGCTGGGCCATGCCGGTGGCCACGCAGCCGGAGAGATAATGACTGGGGGTATAGTAGTTATAACAAGAATCGCTGCCGACACTACCCTGTCCCCAGGTACTGGCAACCAGCGGCGCCACCCGGACATCGGATATGCCGGCAATCCCCAGGGCTTCAACCGGCAGGGCCGCATCCAACTGGCAGGTATCCCATTGCTGCCTGGCTTTTTGGCGTTTCTCCCGCAAAGCGGGCTGATTTTTGGCAGGGATTTTCGTCCGATTTCGGATGGCGTTGATCCGGGCCGGCAAGTCCTGACTAACCAGTGCGCCCAGCGGATTCTCCGGAGACGGATCGTACGTGCCGGCAGGAGCGAACGCGAGGATGGGTGCTATTTCGTCATCGGCCGGCAGGATTACAAAACCGTCCGGATGCAGGTAAACAGCATAGTAAACCGGCTGACCCTGGCAGTCAAAAAAAGGAATTATACGGTCTATCTGCTGAGAGAAGGGAGAATCCAGGGGTGCAGGATTGGCTCTCAGCCAGCCTTTGACGGTCTTTTCCACCTGTTGGGAATTTACAGGTTTGGCCTGAAGAAGGCAGGGAGAAAAAGCCGCAGAAATCAGCGGCAGCAGGAAAAGGCGAAAAACAGAGAATCGCAAGCGGGAAGTCAGGATGCAAAAGGGTGTCAATCGTTTCTCCTCCTCTGGCTGTGTAACTCTTTCCTGCGTAAACCGGTAAACTATCTCTTTCGCGATTCTAAAAAGACTGATTTTCTATGGTTGCTATTATAGCAAAATTATCGGGCTTAGGCAAGAGATTTCCACCGGTGCCAAAAGATCTTTAACCCTTATGGTTGGGGAGTCAGAGTTGTTTTTTGGATGTCGATATCGGTGTTAGGCGGTTCCGTCAAGTTTGTGGCTGGTTTATGCGGCTGTTCAGGTCTTCGGTAACGATGGACAGCATGATTTTTTCCAGGAACTGGTGGTCCTGGCCGCCGAGAGAGGGGAGATGATCATCGCAGAGATGATGGTGGTCGAGATGGAAATCGGGTGGCAGGGAATTCTGGGCTGGGGGGACGGGGGCTGGAATTTCCGGCAGCGGCGGCGCCGGTTTAGAAGCTGGGGCGGGCGGAGGAGCAGGCCGGTCAACCGGTTGGGCGGCTGAGGGGGGAGTTTGGGATTTGGGGATGGAAGCCCTTGAGGAGGCAGTTTGGATTTCAGGAGCGGGCTGGGAGGTATGGACGGGTTCCAGGTAGGCAAGCAGAAGGTCCCGCTGGGCCAGTTCGATTTCGCTGGCATGCTTTTGAGCGGGCGGGATTATGGCCGGGGGGGCTGCGGCAGCTTGTGGGTCAGCAGCCCCGGAATCAGGATTTTTATTTTTCGTATGAAACCACATTTACCATTAGCCTTAGGCAGCGGTTACAAAACAATAAACAACACGGCGGCCATTATAACAGCCGCCGAGAATTTATTCAACCGTTACGCTTTTGGCCAGGTTGCGGGGTTTATCGACGTCATGGCCGCGGAGCAGGGCGGCATGATACGCCAGCAACTGGAGGGGGACTACGGTCAGAAGCGGCTGCAATTCCTCCAGGGTGTCAGGAATGGTGAAGATCTGGTCGGCGTAGTCCAGGATTTCTTTGTCGCCCTCGGTGGCCACGGCGATAATCTTGCCGCCGCGGGCCTTGACTTCCTCGATGTTGCCGAGGACTTTCTGGTACTGGCTGCATTTGGGCACGATGAAAACCACGGGCATCTCAGGAGTAATGAGGGCGATGGGGCCATGTTTCATCTCCGCGGCGGGCAGGCCTTCGGCGTGGATATAGGAAATTTCCTTGAGTTTGAGCGCCCCTTCCAGGGCGACCGGGAACTGGTAGCCGCGGCCCAGGAAGAGCCAGTTTTCCCGTTGGCAGTAGAGGTTGGCGACCTGGCGGATGGCATCGCTTTGGCGGAGGATGGTTTGAATTTGATCGGGAATGGCATGGAGGTCGCGGATGTACTCTTCCAGGTTCTGCTGGGACATATGCCGGCGGCGGGCGATATAGAGGGCCATCATGCTGAGTACCGTCACCTGGCCGGTGAAGGCCTTGGTGGAGGCGACACCGATTTCGGGGCCTACGTGCAGGTAGATGCCGGCGTCGGTTTCCCGGGCGATGGTGCTGCCGACGGAGTTGACAATCCCCAGAGAGATAGCGCCGCGCTCTTTGGCCTCGCGGAGGGCGGCCAGAGTATCGATAGTTTCGCCGGACTGGCTGATGACGATATGGATGGTGCCCTGTTCGACGATGGGATTGCGGTAGCGGTATTCAGAGGCATAATCGACCTCCGTAGGCAGCTCGGCCAGCTCTTCAAAGAGATGCTCGGCAACCAGGCCGGCGTGATAGGCGGTGCCGCAGGCGGTGATGACGATGCGTTTGGCACGGACGAGTTCGCGGCTGAGGCTGGCGATACCGCCCAGATGAATCTGGCCGGCCGTCAGATCGAGGCGGCCGCTGAGACAGGCCTGGAGGGTATGAGGCTGTTCAAAGATTTCCTTGGCCATGTAATGCTCGAAGCCGGCTTTTTCGATGGCTTCGAGAGAGTACTCAATCTGCTCGATTTTGGCGGCAACGGGGATGTTGTCGATGGTGGAGGTACGATAACCATCAGGATGAATGACGGCCATTTCATTGTCGCCGAGATAGACGGCCTGCTTGGTATGTTTAACGATGGCGGCAGCGTCGGAGGCGACGATGAATTCGCCGTCCCCTACGCCGAGAATCAGGGGGCTGCCGCGGCGGGCAGCGATGAGGAGGTTGGGAGCGTCCTGGCAGATAACGGCGATACCATAGGTGCCGACCAGTTCGCGGAGGCAGAGGCGGACAGCGGTTTCCAGACGCTGCGGAACAGGCTTGGCGGTGGAGGAGCCGTTAAACTGGGAGGGATCGTGATAGAAGAGGCTGATGAGATTGGCGATGACTTCGGAGTCGGTTTCGCTGGAGAAGGTGCAGCCTTTTTCAATGAGCCATTTTTTGAGAGTGGCGAAATTTTCGATGATGCCGTTATGAACGATGGCAATTTTGCCGGTGTGGTCGCGGTGAGGATGAGCATTTTCGGTGGAAGGCCTGCCGTGCGTGGCCCAGCGGGTATGGGCAATGCCGAGAGTACCGGGGAGGGGATGATCTTCGAGGATTTTTTCCA
>JAKQBU010000240.1 GCA_029573975.1 Planctomycetota bacterium | reverse complement strand
CAAGGCCTTTCTGAAACGGGTTACTGGGCAATGGCCGGTCCGGTCCGCGCTGGATGCGGCGTGTGGGACGGGGGCCTATGCCATCCGGCTGGCCCAGATGGGGGTGGAGGCGGTGGGAGCGGACCTGTCGGCGGGGATGCTGGAGGAGGCCCGGAAGGCGGCGGCGGCTGGGGGAGTGGAGCCGGTGTGGGTGCAGTGCCCGATGCAGAGACTGGCGTCGCAGGTGGAGCGGACCTTTGACCTGATTTTGTGCCTGGGCAACTCGATTGTGCATATTCTGGAGCCGGTGGAGCTGCGGGAGACGCTGGGGGGGTTTGCAGCGCTGCTGAGGCCCGGCGGGGTGTTACTGCTGCATCTGCTGAATTACCCGCTGCTTTTGCAGAAAAAGGAGCGGATCGTGGCGATCAGCCGGGCGGAGCAGAAGGAGTATATCCGGTTTTACGACTTTTTGCCGGAGGGGGTTCAGTTCAATCTGCTGAAAATCGAGTGGGAGGACGGCCAGGCGCGGCATACGCTGAGCAGCACGCTGCTGTTTCCCTATGCGCCGCAGGAGATGGTGAGGGAGCTGCAGGGGCGGGGGTTCGGGGAGATCCGGCTGTATGCCGATACGCAGTTCAGGCCGTTTGTGCCGGGGGAATCGCAGGGGGTGCTGATCGAAGCCCGCCGGGAGGGGGCCGAATGATTTTGTCCGGGGGGCCGCTACCGTGCCGCTACGGAGGGGGCAAGCCCTGGCCTCTTTTTCCGGAGGGAATCGGCAAAAAACAGGAGAGAGAAAAGGCAGCAGACGATGGCGAACCAATCGCCCATCCTGCTATAGAGGCTGAGGCGGGTATCGAGATAAACGCGGTCCGTCAGGAACCCCGCCACCGCCTGCCGCTGGCGCGGTTCCTCCGGCAGCGTGCCCGCCAGGCCCGCCGGCTGCACCGCACCATCCGGGCGGATGAAGCCGCTGATGCCGGTGTTGACGGCGCGTACGATGCCGATGCGGTTCTCCACCGCCCGGAATTTGCAGATCGCCAGATGCTGGAGCAGTTCGCTGGTAGCGGTGACGGGCTTGCCGTTGCCGCCCCGCACAAACCAGCCGTCGTTGCTGATGTTCAGCAGGAAGTCGATCCGCTTTTGTCCCTTTTCCACGGTCAGAGTCCGCGGCATATGGGGGGTTACATCCTCGTAACAGATGGCCACGGCGAACTTGCGGAGCTGGCCGTCCGCACCTGGGTAGGCAAAGACCACCGGGTTCTCGCCGGCATCCAGGCTGTATTCGTAATCGTAGGGGGTCAGACTGTTGAGCAGCCGGTACATCCAGGGCCAGCTCTTTTTGAACGGCACGACCTCGCCAAAGGGGACCAGGTGCATCTTGTCATACCGCTGGCCGAACCGCTGCCCGCCGGCCAGGTATAAAATCGCGCTGTTAGCCGTACCGGCCGGGGCCAGGCCGCCGAGGTCTTCTTTCATCAGCAGTGACGGCGTCCCCACCAGAACCGCCGCCCCCCGGCCCGCCAGCTCCCGCAACTGCCGGTCGAACGCCTGGCTCTGCACCCAGGGTGCGTACAGGCTCATATCATAGGAGGGATACTGCCGCTGCAAATCCAGAAATTCCTGGTTCAGCGGGGTGCAGGTCATCGTCTCGGGCCAGACAATCAGTTCGGGCTTCACTCCCGCCTGTAACGCCTGTTCGCTCAACTGCAGGTGGCGGCGAAAGATCTCCTCACCGCTTTCGGCCTGTTCCTTGACGTACTGCGGGATATTCTCCTGAATGGCGGCGATGACCGGCCCGGGCGTGATTGTGCCCGCCCCCTGCCGCAGCCGATAGCCGCCATAGACCACCGCCCCCAGCAGCAGGCACAAGGCGGCCAGAATCAGGGTTGCCACGCTGACTTTCTTTTTCTGCCGGGGGGTAATGGCTTTGAGCGGCCGCAGCAGCAAATCGCATACCAAACCGTTGACCATCCCGATCAGAAACGTCACACCATACGCACCCAAAATATCGCTGATCTGAATCAGACGGACACTTTCATGCTGGCTGTGCGCCAGAAACAGCCACGGAAAGCCCGTCATCACCACCGCCCGCAGATATTCCTGCGCCACCCAGACCACCGGCAGGACCACCGTAAACGGCCAGCCGCGTTTCTGATAAATCCGTCGCAGGATAAACCCACTCAGCACGAAAAAACACGCCATATAAACACACAGCCCGCCGTAGCCCAGAGCCGTCACCCCCGCCAGCCAGTACAAATTCCCAAGATAATACCCCAGCCCCAGCCCATAACCAATCGCCAGCATCCACCCGCCCCGTTTCGTCCGTACCACCGCCAGCACCCACGGCACCAGCGCCACCCACGCCAGGGCGCTCCACCCCACCGGCTCCTGCATCACACTCAAAAACACCAGCGCCACCAGCATCAGGATCGTCCCCCCCGGCAAACTCATCGCGGTCTTTACCTGCTGTCCCCCTGCTTCCATATCTTTGTATTCCTGAACCGTCATTTATTGCCCACCATAAAAATTATCCTGTCGTCTGGATTGCAGGTACGCATCGCCAATATTCATCGGAATGTATATTCTAAAATCGTGTTATCGGGTTCTATTTCGGGAGCACATTCGGATCTTCCTTATGTTTCTTTGCCACGGCTGCCGCCAGTTCCTGGAGTTGGGCGAAGGTACTTCCTTCCGGAACACCTTTCTGCAGAACGGTTCCGAGCACTTCCACCTTGAGGTTAGGAATCAATCCAGCAATCTGTTCGATCGCTTTGCTGCTCCAGCCGTACGATCCGATGATAGCCGCATATTTGAGTTTGGGCCTGAGCAGGTTGGCAAGATGGGCGGCGTAATAGACGGCTGGATGGGCACCGACATGCACAGTCGGAGTACCGACGATGAGGGTAGAGGCATCGACCAGCGCCATAGCCAGCTTGCCGATGTCCGTTACCGCCAGATCGAAGGCCTGCACGGAAACCCCCTGAACGGCCAGCGCATCAATCAGATATTTGACCATCCGTTCCGTCGAGCCGTGCATACTGATGTAGGGCAGTACCACTTCATTTTTCGTGTTTGGCGAGATCCAGTCCCGGTAGGCGTCGAGAATGAAGTCCGGCTTGTCATAAACCGGTCCGTGACTCGGTGCGATCATGTCGAAGTCGAGAACGGAGAGCTTATCCAGATTTTTTGTAATGATGGACCGAAACGGCATCATGATTTCCGCATAATAGCGTTTAGCGGCTTCATACACCCGTGCCGGATCGGTGACGAACACATCCGTCGTCGCCAGATGGGAGCCGAAAAAGTCGCAGGAAAAGAGACATTGGTCCTCGGGCAAATAGGTGCACATGGTCTCCGGCCAGTGCACCCACGGCGTATAGACAAATTGCAGCGTTTTCCCGCCCAGTGCGATCTGCTCGCCGTCGGCCACCACCCGGATACGTTCCGCCGGTATCTGCAGATGGCTCAGCAGCATATCGCGGGCTTTTTGGCTGCAGAGCAGCGTGGCGGACGGATACCGGTCGAGCACTACCGGGAGGGAGCCGGAGTGATCCTGCTCCGAGTGCTGGGAAACCACGTAATCCACCTTCTCCACGGAAGCCAACGGCTCCAGCAGCTCCCCCTGCAACGCAGGGTCGGTCGTGTCGATCAGTGCGGTGGCCTGTTCGCCGCGGACCAGATAGGCGTTGTAACTGGTTCCGTCCGGCAGAGGGATCAGCGAATCAAAAAGCCTTCGTTCCCAGTGAACGGAGCAGATAGCCTCAATTCCGGGTTTAATCTTTCTTGCATGCATACTTGCCTCCTAGATATCAATGGGTATATTCCAAAATCGCAATATCCGGTCCGATTTTTTTTATTCCTTCTTTTCCTTTCCGTATAGCGAACAACACACTTCTAATCTTTTGAGTAAATATTCAAACAGCTAAATACAGGAATTCGGCCTGTCTGGTTTATGTCATACTTCATTTTCCGGCAATCCTGCTATCCAGTTATCTGTCCGTTTCCGCCTTCCCGTCTTGCAAAACTTCCGGTAGTACATATAGTTCGATATACTAGACTCAATTACGGGGTTATCAATAAAAAACTTTGCCAGATATTCACGGTCGAATCAACGCCTGCAGGCACTCCTGCGGCTCCTCCGGGCCGAGCAAAACCGAAACCTCTTTGGCCATCGGCACATAAATCGGCTGCGGCGGATACGACACGTACGGCAGGGTCTTCTCCTTTTTCTGCAACTGGAATCAGCCTGCCATCTTTTACGTATTCTGCTTACGGTATGCCAGCGGCCGGATTCCCATCTCCTCCCGGAAATACCGCGACAGATGGTCAATATTGGTAAAGCCCGCCTTCAGGGCAATCTGGGAGACCGACCAGTCCGTTTCCAGCAGCATCCGGGCCACCAGGCTGGTGCGCGCCCGCTTGATCTCTCCGAAAATCGACCGCCCGATCTCCTTGCGAAACCGCTTCTCCAGCACCCGCCGGGATATGGCGGTGGCTTGTACCACATCATTGACCTGGATGGCTTTCCTGGCGTTCTGACGGATGAAACGGATGGCGGAGGCCACCTCCTTATCTTCAATCGCCAGGATATCCGTGGATTTGCGGGTTACCACGCGGGAGGGTCTGGCCCAGATGGTTTGGCCGGTCATTTTTTCGCCCGCCATCAGCCGGTCCAATAGCTCCGCCGCCTCGTAGCCGGCCCGTTCGGCATTGAGCACCACGCTGGAAATCGGCGGCTCCGACAATTCACAGACCAGTTCATCATTATCCACCCCGATTACCGCAATCTCCTCCGGTACATTCAGATTGGCCAGCTTGCACGCCTCGATAATCTGCTGGGCGCGGTCATCGTTGCAGGTCATGATTCCCACCGGCTTGGGCAGTTGCCGCAGCCAATCAGCCATAATCCCCAGCTCCGCCTCCCAGGTCCGCTTGTTTTTTTCCTCCGGCTGGCGGTAAAACTGCACCGTGAAACCCGCCTGGGCCAGATTCTCCTGAAAACTCTCGCCTCGTTCCGCCGACCACCGCATATCATCCAGCCCGCAATAGGCAAAATGCCGAAAGCCCCGTTCCAGCAGATGCTCCGCCACCATCTTCCCAATCCCCGCACAATCCGACATAATCGCTGGAAACACCCGGTTCTGCCCCACGGCGGAGCTGGCGATGATAATGGGCACCGCCATATTCAGGATTTTTTTATGGGCCTGCGAATCCTGAAGCCCAAAACCGTCATAGCTCCACCTCTCCAGGCGAGAATCCCGCATGATGATCCCGTCGGGCTTCCACCGCTCGATCCGCTCGTGGGTAATCCGCTCCTCCTGGTCGATATCATCATACAATGGGGGCCGGCGATAGAATGACCAGGGGCCGTGCAGCCGGGCATAGCTGGCGATCCCCGCCAGCAGGCCCCGGCCATACGCCCGGGAACTTTCAATCAGCAGCACGATTTTCGGGATACGGGGCATAAAAATCACCTAACATGTTATTTACAAACGAATTGCGTCCGTGTCAAGCATGGAATTCGCAAAATCACTAAAAATAAACGTAAAATGGCGATTATTTGAGGAAAATATTTTTATACTATACCTTACTCAGTATGAAGCATCCTATTGATAAGGTAAAAATACTCACAGAATAGGAACAGCCGGTCCACTACTCAAATCAAGGAGCAAACCATGGTTCAAAATCTCTTTCTTTCGGTGTCCTTGCTTACTCTGGTTCTGTTAACCGGGTGCGAAAAAACCCTGCAAAATCAAGCGGGCGGTTATCAAAAATTATTTAACGGCAAAGACCTCACCGGCTGGCGGGCGGACGGCGGGGCGATATGGAGAGTTCAGGACGGCCTGCTGGTCGG
>JAKQBU010000385.1 GCA_029573975.1 Planctomycetota bacterium | reverse complement strand
CAATTACAGAGTAAACTTAAGTAGAAAGAAAAATGTGTAGCACAAGGAGTAAAAAGATGAAAAAGATGTTTCTGGTTTCGATGCTGATGTTCGGTATGGCGGGCGCTTCCCTGGCGGCGGATGCCGGGATTCTGCAGATTGACGGTTCGACCACGGTGGGCCCCATTGGCGATGCCTTTGCGGAGGCGTTTATGGGGATGTATCCCTCGCTTTCCATTACAGTCAAGAAAACCGGCAGCGGCGACGGGGCGGCGGCCCTGGTGGACGGGCGCTGCGATATTGCCATGATGAGCCGGTTCATGAAGGAGCAGGAATTCAAAACGGCCGTGGAAAAAGGGATTTTACCCGTAGCCCATGTAATCGCGATGGACGGGATCTGCGTGGTGGTGCACGCCTCGAATCCGGTGAAAGAACTAACGACTGAGCAGGTTCGCAATATCTATCTGGGCAAAATCACCAACTGGAAGGAACTGGGCGGACCGGACCGCAAGATCGTTCCCATCAGCCGGGACACCTCGTCGGGCACCTACGAAACCTTTCATGAACTGGTGATGAAGAAAGAAAAGATGGCCGCGAATGTGGAATATGTCAATGCCAATCCGCAGGCCCATGCCCGGGTGAAAAGCACGGAAGGTGCCATCGGGTATGTCGGGCTGGGTTTTGTGGATATGAACGTCAAGGCCGTGAAAATTGACGGCGTAATGCCCAGCCGGCAGACCATTGCCCAGGGGAAATACCCCATCAGCCGCCCCCTGTTTCTCTTTACCAACGGCTATCCCAAACTAGGCTCGATGACCTACCTCTTCTGCACCTTCTATCTGACGGAGAAAGGGCAGGAAATTATTGAGGCCAAACATTTTATCCCGGTGACGGAGTATTAAACAAACGGAAACCATGCTGGAACAGGCAAATACGATAGAACCGAACCAGAGGCAGGCGGCTGAATTCACCCGGCCGCTTGCCCTTAGTGCCCGGCAGGATCTGCGCGGGTATCTGGCGCATCGGGGCGGCCGGCTGCTGCTGTTTCTGCTGACCGGCGTTTCGGTGCTGGCGGTCCTGCTGATCCTGTTTTTTGTGCTGCGGGAAGCTCTGCCTTTCCTCCGCCAGCACAGCCTGCGGGAATTCCTGACCCAGCGCGGCTGGTATCCCGAAGCCCACCCGGCCGAGTTCGGCGCCCTGGCGCTGATGGCCGGTTCACTTTATGTAACGGCCGGTTCCCTGATACTGGCCGTTCCCATCGGCCTGCTGGCGGCGGTGTATCTCAGCGATATCGCTCCTTTCGCCGTGCGTCAGATCTGCAAGCCGGTTATCGAGCTGCTGGCGGCCATTCCGTCGGTGGCCTATGGTTTTTTCGCCGTGCTGGTGCTGGCCCCCTGGCTGCATGACCGGCTGAGCTTCGACACCGGGGCCAACGCCCTGAATGCCTCGCTGATTCTGGCGATTATGGCCCTGCCGACCATCATCAGTGTGGCGGAAGATTCGCTGGCCGCCGTCGGGCGGGAACTGCGGGAAGCCTCGTACGGCCTGGGCGCCACCCGGGCCGAGACCCTGGGGAAAGTGGTGATCCCGGCGGCCCACAGCGGCATCATCGCCGGCGTGATTCTGGGGATGATGCGGGCCATCGGCGAAACGATGGTGGTCTGGATGGCCTCGGGCAATGCCAATCAGATTCCCTCGCCCTGGTGGGATTTGTCGCAGTCCATCCGCACCATGACCGCCACCATTGCCGGGGATATGGGCGAAACCGCCAAAGGCTCGGCTCACTATCATTCGCTGTTTGCGGTGGGTTTGCTGCTGCTGGTCTTTACCCTGGTCCTGAACCTGACCAGCGAATATTTTCTAGCGCGGGCCAAACGCCTGGCGAAAGGAAAACGCAAATGAGAACCGCGATCCGGCAATGCATCAATCATGTGTTTACGCTGGCTTCGCTGGCGGCGGTGCTGCTTTTGCTTGCGGCGCTGGTACTGATTCTTTCTCCGATGCTCTACCGCGGGGCCGGGGCCGTGGTCTTCCGGGGCACGGTGGAATTCCGCAAGATGCAGATGGCCCAGTTCGGCCGGGGCCATCCCGAAACCCTGCAGGCGGAGATCGCCCGGACCGATGAGGCCCGCCGGCTGTGGTATGAACGGCTGGACCGTTTTCAGCGGGGCATCGATACCGAGCGGCTCATGGCCGAAACCCGCCGGCTGTACCGTGATTTCGGCAGCCAGCTCCGTACGGAGGATACGGACCAGGAAGAATATGCCCGGCTTCGTTCCGCCGCCAAAGAGATTCGGGACCTGCTGCTCGAGGCCTTCGCAGGACAGGACCGGCAGGTGATTGAGGAGCGGATTCAAACCGTATTGTCGTACCGGGAGGATCCGCAGTGGCAGGGCCTGCTGCCGCCGGAATTTTTTACCCTGGCGGAAGATTACCGCCAGGCGGTTCAAACGATGGATCTGGAGCGGCGGGCCAAATATGCCGAGGCCCTGGCGGAGGTCCAGACCCTGCTGCGGCAGTTGCTGGGGCCTGCCCCCACCGAGCCGCGGCCGGCTTTGATTATGGACCAGTATGGAGCCACCCGCTGGGACCTGGCGCAAAAACATCTGCACCATCTGCTGTGGGTGGAGGAATGGGTGGAAACCGGGCCGGGCCGGCCGCTGGAGAAAAAACTGACGCCCCGGGCCGAACAATTCCGGGGGACCTCGCTGGAGCCGTGGTTCCGGCAGATGGAAGAAGAATTGCCGCAGATGCTGAATCCGCGGCTGACCTTCTACTGGCAGTTTTTCATTGACGACAGCGTCGCGGGTCATTACTTCGGCGGGGTGGGGCCGGAAATCCTCGGGACACTGCTGCTAACGGTGCTGGCGATGCTCGCGTCGGTGCCGCTGGGGATTGTCGCGGCGGGGTATCTGGTGGAGTGTGCCGGCGATACGGCGGCGGTCAGGATCATCCGGACCTGCATCAATACGCTGGCGGGCGTGCCGAGCATTGTGTTCGGCCTGTTCGGGCTGGCGTTTTATATCCTGTTTTTATTCCCCCGGCTGGGACTGCCCTCCAAACCCGGTATTCTGGCGGCGGGCCTAACGCTGGCGCTGCTGGTTTTGCCGGTGATCATCCGGGCCAGCGAAGAGGCGATCCGATCGGTTCCCAAGCCCTATAAGGAAGCGTCTCTGGCTCTGGGAGCCGGTGAGTTCCGGACATTCGTCCAAGTTACCCTGCCGGCGGCGCTGCCGGGTATTCTGACGGGAATTATTTTAAGCCTCAGCCGGGCGGCCGGAGAGACCGCCCCCATATTATTTACCGGCGCCATCGCCCTGGGGCCGCTGCCGAAATCGGTTCTGGACCCGACGCGGACCCTGTCCTACGGCAGCTACGATCTGGCGGTAGGCGACCGGCTGGCCATGCTGGTGCCGCATCAGCAATACGGCATGGTGATGACCCTGATTCTGATGGTCTTATGCCTGAACATCCTGGCGATCGTGCTGCGGTCCCGGATGTCCCGAAAGCTGCGAGGATAACCGGCCATGCGCGAACCATCGAAAGGAAACGATAAAATGACGCAACTCCAAATACCCCGGATGAGTGTAAAACCATCCGTACCCTCCAAGGGCGATCAAGAAACCGATACGCAGGAAGCAAGCGGCACCTCGATGGATTGTGCCTGCGCGATTATCCGCTCCCGGGATTTCAGCTTTTATTACGGCTCCAAAATGGGCGTGCAAAAAATCACCATGGAGATCCTGCCCTGTCGCGTTACCGCCATCATCGGCCCTAGCGGCTGCGGCAAAAGCACCTTCCTG
>JAKQBU010000376.1 GCA_029573975.1 Planctomycetota bacterium | reverse complement strand
TGAACGAAAAGACAATTTACCGGTGGATCAATGGCAGCAATCTGCCAGCTTACCGGATCAATAGCCATTACCGGTTTAACCGGGCGGAAGTGCTGGAGTGGGCGACCTCCCGGAAGATTAATTTCCCGGTGGATTTATCCCATGAATTCGAGAGTCCCAGCATGGAACTGCCCAGCTTGGTGGAGGCGTTGGTGGCCGGCGGGATTCATTACCGGGTGGATGGGACCGATAAAAAAACCGCTTTAGCCAATTTTGTAGATGTTATGCGGCTGCCGCCTGATGAAGTGAATCGGGAGTTTCTTCTGCAGGCGTTTCTTCTACGCGAACACATGGCCTCGACCGCAATAGGTGACGGGATTGCCATCCCGCACGTGCGTAATCCGATTATCCTGCACATTACCCGGCCCATGGTTGCCTTATGTTTTCTCAGCCAGCCAATTGATTTTGACGCACTGGACGGCAAGCCTGTTTATTGTCTTTTTGCGTTAATCAGTCCAACCGTTCGCATGCATCTGCATCTTCTCTCCCGCCTGAGTTTTGCCCTGCAGGATCCCGGCTTGAAAAAAGTCATAGCCGAACAGGGCAGCCGCGAGGAAATCATGAAGGAATTCCAGCGCATTGAAGCAAACATCCAAAAATAATTCGCACAGCGAGGGATACCATTTATGACATTGATGATTTTTTCGTTGGTACTGGTTTTGCTATGCGGCTGCTTCGCCCTCCTTCTACCGCAAAAATCCCGTATGTGCCTGCTGGTACCTGCCGGCGGCGTGATGGTCGGCAGCCTCATCGGTTTAATTCCGGTAGTCCATGTTCTAATTTCCGGCGTTACGGTATCATTCTCTTGTCCCTGGCAAGTTCCCTATGGTTCTTTTTCTGTTGCTATCGATCCGATCTCCGCATGGTTTTTGGTGCCGATTTTGATTTTATCTGCTCTCTGTGCCTTTTATGGCATCGACTACCTGGAGCTGCATCGCCGCGAAAAGCGGCTTGGAACGCACGGTTTTTTTTTCAATCTGTTGGTAGCAGCCATGATACTAGTTGTTTTGGCCCGAAATGGCTTATTGTTTCTGGTAGCCTGGGAAGTGATGTCGCTGGCATCCTTTTTTCTGGTAATCTTTGAAGATAAGGATGAGTCCGTCAGTAAAGCCGGATGGCTCTATCTGGTTGCCACCCATTTAGGAACCGCCTTTTTGCTGGTATTTTTCATTTTACTGGGTGTCCAGTCAGGTTCGCTGGATTTTGACAAAATGGGAAAGATTGCTCCTTCCCTGTCCAGTCTGTTGTTTCTGTTGGCAGTGGTGGGTTTCGGTACCAAGGCAGGTTTTGTACCCTTTCATGTCTGGCTTCCGGAAGCGCATCCGGCCGCTCCAAGTCATGTTTCCGCCCTGATGAGCGGAGTCATGATTAAAACAGGCATCTATGGTTTGATTCGTACTGTGATGTTTTTCGATACGCCGCCAGCCTGGTGGGGATGGCTGCTGATAGGTGTAGGTATCAGTTCCGGTCTTTTTGGAGTTATTTTTGCTCTGGCTCAACATGATTTAAAACGCCTGCTGGCCTATCACAGTGTAGAGAATATCGGAATCATTGCCCTCGGTATGGGAATTGGAATTCTGGGATTCAGTATGGATTTGCCGATCATGTCGGTTTTAGGATTCGGCGGAGCCTTGTTTCATGTAGTCAATCATGCTGTGTTTAAGGGCCTGCTGTTTCTTGGTGCTGGTGCGGTTCTTCATTCCACCGGAACGCGTGAAATAGATTGTTTGGGTGGTCTTTTAAAAAGGATGCCCTGGACCGGTTATTCCTTTCTGATCGGTGCGGTAGCCATTTGCGGTCTGCCGCCGCTCAACGGCTTTGCCAGTGAACTTATGATCTATATGTCCGTATTCAGCGATAAAAATCCGGATGCGATTGGTACTGCGGTATTAATTTTAGGTGCGGTAGCCGGCTTGGCAATGATTGGAGGTCTGGCGATAGCCTGTTTTACCAAGGCCTTTGGGGCCTGTTTCCTGGGCGAACCGCGAACGGAATGCAGTCAGCAAGCCCATGAGGTGTCCATGGGTATGCGGTTATCGATGGCAGCACTGGCGATAAGCTGTGTGTTACTGGGCCTTTTTTCCCCTTATGTTATCAGGGCGGAAAGTTCCGCCATAGGCAGCCTGGCTGGATTCGATCTGGCCGAAGTTGGTTCTGCTATTACGACCGGCAGCGGCGTGCTTTCGAAATTCGTCCTGGTTTCTATCCTGTTTTCAGTTATCGTTATGGGACTAGTTATATTGCGGAAGAAACTGGTCTCGCATCGGAGAGTGACAACCGCCGTGACATGGGGGTGTGGTTATGCAAAACCGGATTCCAGGATGCAATATACGGCTTCCTCGTTTGCCCAGCCGCTGGTATATTTACTCAAACTTCTTTTGCGAACCCACAGCCGTTTCCACCCCCCGCGGGGAATTTTTCCTGAGCATTCAGACTTTGACTCCCATACCGAGGATCTGTGTCAGGAAAATATGTACCATACGGTATTCCAAGGAATTGTCAAAATCACTTCCAAATTACAATGGTTTCAGTCCGGCCTGCTGCAGCTTTATGTTTTATATATCGCTCTTACCCTGCTGATTCTTCTGATATGGAATAATCTATGAAAATCGCCTCTATGATGAACCTGATCCTGGCGTTAGTAGCCGCCCCCTTAGTGCCCGGTATCATCAATAAAACCAAGGCATGCTTTGCCGGCAGGTCTGGGCCGCCGGTCTTGCAAGGTTATTACGACTTGTTGAAACTCTTCCGAAAAGGCCTGGTATATAGCCAGACAACGACCCTGGTATTTCAAATCGCCCCCTTAATTGGCCTGGCTTGCGTTCTGATCGTCGCTACCCTGATGCCGCTGGGCCATGCAGATTCCCTGATTCATTTTCCTGGTGATTTCATCGTATTCGCTTATTTTCTGGGCCTGATGCGATTCTTTACGGTTTCTGGTGCTCTGGATACCGGCTCCAGCTTTGAAGGGATGGGGGCCAGCCGGGAAGTAACATTTTCCGCATTGGCGGAGCCTGCGTTTTTTATCTGCATGGGAGTTTTAGCGGTAGAAACCGGCCATTCTTCTCTATCGGGATTCTTCCGGGCAATCAGTGCGGAACTATGGAGTCATGCCGGACCGGCCATGGTAATGAGCGGAGTGGCCCTGTTCATTCTTTTACTGGCGGAGAATTGCCGGATTCCGGTTGATGATCCCAACACCCATCTGGAGCTGACTATGATTCACGAAGTCATGGTACTGGACAACAGCGGGCCGGATTTGGGATTTATTCTCTATGCCTCGGCATTGAAAATGTGGCTGTATGGTTCTCTGCTGATCGGAATCCTGATACCGGTTTCAGATGTCCATCCGCTCCTGAATACCCTTATCTCCACCGCCGCGCTGCTGGTGATTGCCATTCTAGTGGGTCTGGTGGAATCGTGTATGGCCCGCTTGAAACTTTTACATGTGCCGCAACTGCTTCTGGGAGCGACGGCCCTTG
Source organism: Planctomycetota bacterium (assembly GCA_029573975.1). Next base: position 2,109 of record JAKQBU010000376.1, on the reverse strand, counting down.
CCATACTGGCTCTGGTCTTTGCTTTACGGTAATTACATATGAATCATTCCATTATAGAAATATTGATGATTTTTCTGGTGTTGACCAATCTGGCACTGCTGGGTTCCAGCCGGCTGGGAATGTGCATTCACGTGGTAGCCGCACAGGGAATTATGCTGGGGCTGGCATCTTTGTTTATTCATGGCATGTTGTTTGATTTTCGTTTTCTATTTTTCTGCCTGGTCATCGTAGGGCTGAAAGGCTTTATGTTTCCCTGGCTGCTGTCCCGCGCTCTGCGTGAAGTCAATGCCCGACGGGAGGTCGAACCTTTTGTAGGCTTCGGCCAGTCGATCATTCTGGGACCTATCTTTCTGGCGGTTTGCATCTGGCTGAGTTCCCGGTTGACCTTGCCGGCCGAATTGGCCGCTCCGTTGGTGGTTCCGGTGGCATTTTTTACCATTCTAACCGGTTTATTCGTTATCGTCAGCAGAAAGAAAGCCATCAATCAGGTGCTGGGATACATCGTTACCGAAAACGGCGTTTATATCTTTGGCATTGCCTTGGCCGTCCAGCAGCCCTTATTGGTGGAATTCGGGATTCTGCTGGATGTTTTTGTGGCCGTGTTTGTCATGGGAATCATGATTTTTAATATCAACCGGGAGTTTGAACATATTGATACCGACCAACTCTCCCATCTGAGGAGTTGACTATATGAGATTGGCTCTGCTATTACTAATACCCCTGGGAGCGTCTGTGCTTTCGCTTCTGATACGCAATAATCAAACACGGCGAATCAGTATGATGTTAGCCGCCCTGACTCATCTGGTGCTGACTCTTTCCGCCTGGCGGAGCCGCCCTGAGCCGCTCTGGAACGGCTGGCTGCAGATGGACGCCCTGGGAGTCCTGTTTTTAACCATTACCAGCATTCTTTTTGCCGCGGCCTCCTGGTATGCCTATGGATATCTTCGCACCGAAGAGAAAGGAATTCGGAAGGATTTTGAACCGGAGGTCTTTTTTACTAATACTCCGGAAGCTGTTTTTTGTGCCTGTCTGCTGGCTTTTCTTGCCTCGATGACCCTGGTGATTACCAGCCACCATCTGGGACTGCTTTGGGTAGCGATTGAAGCGACTACGCTTTCAACTGCGCCGCTGATCTATTTTCACCGGCACCATCGTTCTCTGGAAGCGACCTGGAAGTATCTGATGATCTGTTCTGTCGGCATCGCTATTGCTCTGCTGGGTAGTTTCTTTCTGGCCATTTCTGCTTCTTATATTGGTATGGAAGAAAATAGCCTGGTTCTTGCCAATCTGATTCGGCAAGGCTCCCATTTAAATATTCCCTGGCTGCGGGTGGCCTTTTTATTTCTGCTGGTCGGTTATGGAACGAAAATGGGTCTGGCGCCACTGCACACCTGGCTGCCGGATGCTCACAGCGAGTCACCATCAGTAGTATCGGCCCTGCTGTCTGGCTCTCTGCTGAATTGTGCCTTTCTGGCGATTCTGCGGGTGTATCAGGTTTGCCTGTCTGCCGGTCTGGCGGAATTTTGCCGGGATTTGCTGGTGGTCTTCGGATTGCTGTCTCTTATCTGGGCGGCTGTCTTTATTTTAAATCAGACCGATTACAAGCGGATGCTGGCCTACTCCAGCGTGGAACATATCGGGATTCTGGCTCTGGGTATTGGTATCGGCAAGGCCGCCGTTTTCGGTTCCCTGCTCCATGCCGTCAATCATTCATTTGCCAAAGGATTGTTATTCCTGATTGCAGGTAATATTCTGGCCCGCTTCCAGACCAAGGAAATCAAGGAAATTCACGGTCTGATCCATGTGATTCCTGTTTCGGGTGTTTTGTGGCTGGCGGGTTTTCTGGCTATAGTCGGCATGCCGCCCTTCGGTATTTTCATTAGTGAATTCACGATCGCCAAAGCGGTATTTGAACAGGGACAAACCATAATTGGGATTGTCTTTTTAGCACTACTTTCTCTGGTATTTGTCGGAATGTCCCGAATCTGTTTACAGATGGCGGTTGGCCGGGAACCAGATACTCTGCCGACAAGTCAATCGCACGAAAAAATATCCATGCTTTTACCTCCGGCATTGTTGGCGGTTCTGGTGCTGGTATTGGGGGTTTAC